>NZ_JBLZXR010000123.1:0-2443 GCF_050285345.1 Acinetobacter sp. | reverse complement strand
CGGAAATTTTGGCTTTTATAATAGCTGTTGAGAACTCGGTATAATGATCGGGTTGTAAAAAAGATGCGATGGACTGGTTAGAGGTTTCCAGTGCCGCAGCATAGAGGTAGCCAGGCATGAAAATACCAAGACTGATGCCGAATGCCGTAGCTTTCATAGATCCCCTCAGTTAATTTTTTTAATGATTCAACATATGTAAAAAGTATAAATATAAACATGAAATTGAATGTTTTTTATCCAATGGTTTACTTTATTTGATTTTAGGCATAATCGGCAAGTATTGTTTGAAGTTTTTGATATTTAAATGATTAAAAAATTAAAATGATTGTTTTGAACTAGCTGACGTAAAAAAAGCAATAAAAAAGGGATATTTTATATCCCTGATTTTAGAAAAAATGGAATGATTAGTCTTCTGGATAAGCCACTTTTTTCAGTGCTTTAATGTCAGCTTCTGGCGAGCAGAGTGAAATAAACTCATAGCCATAACCGCGTAGCAAATGACCTTTGCGTACCGCAATCCAGGTGGTATTTACACCAAAGATATCGGTTGGAATTTGCTTTAAACGATAGTCACGTTCAGCATCATAGGCAACATTATTGACTATACCGACCCCCATGTTCAGTTCGACATAGGTTTTGATGACATCGGCATCCAGTGCTGACATGACAATATCGACATCAATACCTGCATCTTCAAAGGCTTTGTCAATTTTAGAACGTCCTGTGAAACCGCCATGGTAGGTAATAATCGGATATTGTGCCAAGTCTTCCAGCATGATGTCTGCTTTGTTGGCAAGCGCATGGTTTTGCGGGGTGATAATACTGTGCTGCCAATTATAGTAAGGCACGCTAGCCAGATTTTCTTCAGTGGTTAAAGATTCGGTGGCAATACCAATATCTGCTTCGCCTTGCAGCAACATTTCGGTAATTTCAACCGGACTGGCTTGTTGCAAAATCAAATGGACTTTCGGAAATTCTTTTTTGAACTGGTTCACAATCGGCGGTAATACATAACGCGCCTGGGTGTGTGTAGTGGCAATGGTCAGGGTACCTTCATCAACGCGGTTAAAGTCATCTGCCAGACGTTTAATATTGTCTGCATCGACCAGCATGCGCTCAACAATACCGAGTAAAGACTGACCTGGTTCAGTCAAGCCTAGTAAACGTTTACCTTTACGGATAAACAGCTGTACCCCCAGTTCATCTTCTAAATCTTTAATATGTTTACTCACCCCTGATTGTGAGGTGTAAAGTGCTGCTGAAGCTTCGGTTAAATTAAAGTTTTGTCTAACGGTTTCTCGAATAATTCTTAATTGTTGGAAATTCATAATGCTGTATACCCTAAAGAGGATGGGACTGTTTTTGCCCCATCTATTTGTTATTAAGCGACGTCATTTGCAAACAGATGCAATGCTGTTGGACTTAACCACACGGTTTGATTTGGTTTGAATTGATGCAGTTTCGCTTCGTCAGAATTAAGCGAAATTTCAATTAAATTACCTTGGCGATCTTGAAGTTCAGCCAGCACTTTACCGGCAATCCAGATTTCACGCAGGAAAGTGGCCTGAATAGCATTTTCTTGCGGAGTTGCATGAATACGCAGTTCATTTGGGCGGGCAAAGGCAATCACATTACCTTGCGGAGCATCCTTCACCTGCGGCAGTTGCAGACGGTCATCCCCAATCTGAATGATACCTTGCTGGTTTTGGCCTTCGAAACGGTTGGCCTGACCCAGGAAGTCGAATACAAACGGTGTTGCCGGTTTTTCGTAAACTTCACGCGGTGAACCGATTTGCTCAACATTTCCTTTGTTCATGACCACGATTTGATCAGCAACTTCGAGAGCTTCTTCCTGATCGTGAGTTACGAAAATCGAGGTAATATGCAATTCATCATGCAGGGTACGTAACCAGCGACGAAGTTCCTTACGAACTTTGGCATCCAGTGCACCAAATGGTTCATCAAGCAGTAATACGCGCGGTTCAACGGCTAAAGCACGCGCCAAGGCAATACGCTGACGTTGACCACCTGAAAGTTGTGCAGGGTAACGGTCGGCCAAAAAGCCCAATTGAACCAGATCAAGCAAACGGGTGACACGTTTTTTAATTTCTGCTTCAGACGGACGGGTTGAGCGTGGGCGCACACGTAAACCAAAGGCGATGTTGTCAAATACGGTCATATGACGGAACAGAGCATAATGCTGGAATACAAAGCCAACTTCACGTTCACGCACGTGAACATTGGTTGCATCTTCACCTTCTAAAATGACCCGACCGCCATCGGCTGATTCCAGTCCTGCAATAATACGTAGCAGTGTGGTCTTGCCACAGCCAGATGGACCGAGTAATGCCACCAGCTGACCATCTGGAAAATCCAGTGAGATATTTTTCAGTGCATGGAATGCACCAAAGTGTTTTTCAATATTTTTAACTTGAATACTCAT
>NZ_JBLZXR010000122.1:0-26256 GCF_050285345.1 Acinetobacter sp. | reverse complement strand
GTAGTTTTCTTAGTCGAAATCTAAATTGTGTTATGTCCTTTTTATTTCAAGAGTTTAGAAAGTTGAGATTCGCGTATCTAATACTAAGTTATATTAAATCCATTAAGAATAAACAAAAAATTCACCATGACTGAACCCTTTGAACAACAATGGAATGATCTCTTTCCAAATAAAGTACCGATTCCATATGTATTTAAATTTTATTTTTCTGAATCTTGGTTTCGCATACATAGCTTGCCAGAGTCTAAACGTTATGCTGACACCCAAAACGAAAGACTTCTTTTATTAGATCGTCAAAATCAGATCATCACAGATTGCTTTGGCTTAGATACCTCTATTTATCTTGTGACAGGCAATTATTTTACGCTGGATTATTTTCGGCCAGAGTATGATAGAAGAAAAATCATTTCCTACAATTTAATAGAATCTCCGTCTATCAATCTACATCAAATAGACCCAGAATATTTTGATGATGGTGATGAAAATGATGGCTGTTTTATGCCCTTATACACGCAAGTAATATGGGAGCCTAAAAAACATGATGATTTATTATTAAAAATTGCAAATGATGAAATTGAAGCCTTTCTCATTTCGTTTGAAAAAAATATTATTATTGCGCCATATGATGGTGGGATCGATTTTATTATTCATGATGAAGCCCTTAAGCAACACTTAAAAGAAAAGTATAAGGATTGGCTATCTCCCAGAGGGGATGGTTTATAAAAAACCGCCTCACGGCAGTTTCTTCATTCTTAAAATCACATCTGAAACGCATAACCCAAAATCAAGAAAATCAATTGCAAGCCCAAAACAACAGCAAATAACATCCATCCTTTTTTGCGCAAAGCAGACTTATCCACTGCTTCATACTTCACTATTTTAATCATGTCATCACCTCATACATGAGCATTGATACTGAGTTGGTTTAGTGATCCATCTTTCTTTTATCTTGCATAATATTTGTGCATTTATTACACCATATCATGTTCACAACAATATAAAAGCAAAATCTAAACCAATATCAGTGGGAGAAATAAAAAATTAAATTCACAAAAATACAGCCCAATAAAAAAGCCACCCGAAGGTGGCTCTTCAAAACACATACTTCAAATTAACCAATGAACTTACGTGCATTGCGGAACATACGTAACCAAGCACCGTCTTCAGTCCAATCTTCAGGCTTCCAAGAGTGCTGTACAGCACGGAAGTTACGTTCAGGGTGCGGCATCATAATCGTTGCACGACCATCTTTAGACGTTACACCTGAAATCGCTTCTGGCGAACCGTTCGGGTTCATTGGATAGTGTTGAGTTGGGTTACCTTGGCTGTCTACATAGCGCAAGATCACTTGATCACCTGCATTTAATGCAGCCAAGTTATCTGCGCTTGTCACCACTCGGCCTTCACCATGCGCAACTGCGATCGGCAAGATCGAACCTTCCATACCTTCTAACAATACAGAGTTCGATTTTTCAACACGAACGTTGACAGCACG
The DNA here is from genome assembly GCF_050285345.1 of Acinetobacter sp. Lineage (GTDB taxonomy): Bacteria > Pseudomonadota > Gammaproteobacteria > Pseudomonadales > Moraxellaceae > Acinetobacter. Next base: position 24,761 of record NZ_JBLZXR010000122.1, on the reverse strand, counting down.
CGCTTCAAACATCTCAGAAGTGTTGCGGTGGAAACGCGGCCAAGCTTCAGCACCCGGAATTAACGGCGCAAGCTGAGACAGCATTTGACAGCCGTTACAAATACCAAGAGAGAAAGTTTCGTCACGGTTGAAGAATTTCTCAAATTGGTCACGAAGTTTCGGGTTAAACAATACTGATTTCGCCCAGCCGCCGCCTGCACCCATTACGTCACCGTAAGAGAAGCCGCCACATGCAACAAGCCCTTCAAAGTCATCAAGGCTAATACGACCAGCAAGCAAGTCGCTCATGTGCACGTCAACCGTATTGAAGCCTACTTTGTCGAATGCTGCAGCCATTTCAACATGACCATTTACGCCTTGTTCACGCAGAATCACCATGTTTGGACGGCGTTCGTTGATGTACGGCGCTTCGATTGGTTCGTTCAAATCAAACGTTGGTTTTGCAATTAAACCTGCGTGTGCTTTGTCCGTGATCAAGGCAAATTCTTGATCTGCTGTTTCTACGTTGTCGCGTAAGCGTTGGATTTGGTGTGATACTTCAGTCCAAGCCACTTGCAAGTCTGCACGTTCAAGTACTAAACCATTTACAGTCAATTGGTCAGTATTGTTAACTGTACCCACCACCGCAATTGCATCGCGTAATGTAGATGCCGCAACTTCAGCTTCTAATGCTGCCCAATCTGCTTTAGAAATTTGCAATACTGCACCAATTTCTTCTGCAAAAAGGCTCGCAGTCGATTGATCTTCTAACGCTACACCTAAGCGTGCAGCGAACATCATTTCTGCAACAGTTGCGAGTAAACCACCATCACCGATGTCGTGATATGCCTTAATTAAGCCACGGTTGTTCCAGTCTTGAACTAATGCAAAGAATGCTTTGAAGTCGTCAAAACTATCCACATCTGGGGTTACGGAACCAATGGCTTTATACACCTGTGCCAAAATCGAACCGCCTAGACGGAACTGACCTTTAGAAAGATCGATACGTACCAGTACAGACTCGATATTTTTAAGTTCAGGCGTTAATGTTTTACGTACATCCGTTACTGGAGCAAAGGCAGTGATCACACCTGACATTGGTGAAGTTACTGATTTGTCTTCGCCTTCGTCATTCCAAGTAGTACGCATAGACAATGAGTCTTTACCGACTGGAATTGCGATACCGAGCGCAGGACACATTTCCATACCAATGGCTTTAACACCTTCGAATAGCGCTTGGTCTTCACCTTTTTGACCTGCAGCGGCCATCCAGTTTGCAGACAATTTAATGTCACTGATCTGCTCAATTTTTGCAGACATAATGTTTGAAATCGATTCTGCTACAGATAAACGTGCAGAAGCAGCAGGGTTTAACAATGCAACTGGTGGACGCTCACCCATTGCCATCGCTTCACCAGTATAACCTTGTAAGCTTGTCGTCGTTACTGCTGCATCAGCAACAGGCACTTGCCAACGGCCAACAAACTGATCACGTGCAACCATACCCGTAATCGAACGGTCACCAATGGTGATTAAGAACGACTTAGACGCAACCGTTGGATTCTTCAGAACGCGGTAAATCGCATCTTTCAAATCAGTCACTTTAGCAGCATCAAAGTCATCGCCTTGACGCTCAATGGTTTCATATGAACGACTCATGCGCGGTGTGCCACCAAGCATCACTTGCATTGGCATATCCACAGCTTTGTTATCAAACAATGGATCGTTCACTGTTAAATGACGTGCTTCAGTTGCTTCACCTAAAACGGCAAATGGGCAACGTTCACGGGCACATAATGATTCAAATAATTCTAAAGATGATGGACGGATCGCCAAGACATAACGCTCTTGTGCTTCATTCGACCAAATCTCCATTGGAGACATGCCAGGCTCAAGCGATGGAATCTTACGAAGATCAAGTACGGCACCCAATTCGTGATCATTTACCAATTCAGGCATTGCATTGGAAATACCACCCGCACCCACGTCATGTACAGACACAATTGGGTTGTGATCTTCCATACGCCAGCAGGCATCAATCACTTCTTGACAGCGGCGTTCCATTTCTGGGTTTTCGCGCTGTACAGAAGCGAAGTCTAGGTTTTCACCCAATTTACCACTGTCCACAGAAGATGCCGCACCACCACCAAGACCGATCAGCATTGCAGGACCGCCAAGTACGATGAGCAGATCGCCCGGTTGGATTGGATCTTTTTCCACGTGGTCAGGACGGATGTTGCCGTAACCGCCAGCGATCATGATTGGCTTATGGAAGCCTTTTACATCGCCATTGACATTTTGTTCAAAAGTACGGAAATAACCATTTAACGCAGGACGGCCAAATTCGTTGTTGAACGCTGCACCGCCCAATGGGCCTTCAATCATAATTTGAAGTGGCGATGCCATACGCGATGGCTTACCGTAATTTTCTTCCCAAGGCTGTTCAAAACCCGGAATGTTCAAGTTAGAAACCGTAAAGCCAGTTAAACCTGCTTTTGGTTTACCACCACGACCTGTCGCACCTTCATCACGGATTTCACCACCCGAACCCGTTGCTGCACCAGCAAATGGCGCAATTGCTGTAGGGTGGTTGTGGGTTTCCACCTTCATCAAGATGTGAGCGGCTTGGCTCTTATATTTATAAACGTGGTGACCTGTCGCTTCATCCTTTTTAGGATAAAAACGTTGCGTGTCAAAACCCACGATTACCGAAGCATTGTCTTTATACGCGGACAATACATCTGTCGGTGATTCTTTATAAGTATTTTTAATCATTTGGAACAATGACAATGGCTGTTTTTCACCATCAATTGTCCATTCAGAACCAAAGATTTTATGACGACAATGCTCAGAGTTTGCCTGTGCAAACATCATCAATTCAATATCGTGCGGATTACGACCAAGCTTATTAAAAGCTTCGGTCAAATAATCAATTTCTTCATCAGATAATGCAAAACCAAACTCAGAGTTAGCTTTTACTAACGCTTCTTTCCCCTGACCTAAAATGTCAATTGAGTTTAAAGGCTTAGGTGCAGTTTCAGAGAATAATGCTGCAGCATCTTCAATTTGATTGAACACGCTTTCAGTCATACGGTCATGTAAAACTTGTTTTACTGCGTCTGATACTTCAGAAATGCCTTTTATAGTAAACAAGACACCGCGTTCAAGGCGGTGCACAGGTGTATTACAGTTAGCAAAAATATCAGTTGCTTTCGATGACCAAGGTGAAATCGTACCGACACGTGGTGTAACTAAAATCTGAACTTCATCACTTGCTGCTTGGCGAACTTCAAAAGAAGCTCCATCATTCAAGAGTTGTAAAGCAGATTGCTGTTGTTGCTCGTTGAGCGCTTGGTCAAACAGATAGACCCATTGGCTTTCTATTGATTGAACAGAACTGATAGACGATAAACGGTTTAAGAGTTGTGTTTGCTTAAAAGAAGAATGTGCAGGTGCACCGGCAATGATAAACATGCTGTTTTTGGCTCCACGGGCAGATTTAAACAACCTACCGCAATGTGACTTGAGAGAGCGCATATTCTACTGTGTATTAGCGAAATCAGCTAGATGGCAAAGCAGTTTTCTCATCTCTATTCCTATAAGAAATATTCAGAGTGCCTTTATTTTCCTATTAAAAAATCTTAAATCCGTCTTTAAAAAGGCAATTCAAAAGCTTGTATCTAAATAATTCAGGAAAGAGAGCATCAACTATTCATCCATTGAACCCAATAAATGCCAGACCATTTCACTCGCTAAGGTAAGAGATTTAGGGTCAATCTGATCAAGCGTATCGCAAGCTTGGTGATAACAAGGAGCGAACTCCAAAACATCACCTTTCAACTGTTCATTAAACAAAATAATTGATGCCACAGGCACTTTACCTAAAAACGGTGCAGTATCACTTGCCGTTAACGTTGAAATATCTTTTTTAGCGACAATTCCTTTTTGTTTTAAAATTGCCATCAGCGTTTGCTCCAACGCCAAATCTCCTGCATGGGTTGGAATTGCTCGCATTCCTGCGAGTAACTGTTGATAGTCTGCTCCATCCAAGCCACGTTCTTTCAACATTTTTTCCATTTCATCCACCGAAGATTTACTTGCATCGGCAATCATCACCGTTGGATTTTTGGTTCCCACCATATCGACATTAATATAGGCTTTGATTCCTTTGAGCTGTTCTGCACTCAACTTCTCTGCAAACGCGCTTGAACCTGCAATACCCACTTCTTCCGAATCCCAAAAAGCCAAATACACCGTATGTTTCGGTTTTTCTTTTTGTGCAGCCAATGTGTGCATCAACTGCAAAACCAATGCTACCCCTGATCCATTATCATTAATGCCAGGCCCCATTTTGACGGAATCATAATGCGCACCCACAATTACCGCGCTATCTTTGGATTGACCTTCAATCTCAACCACAATATTTTGCCCCACGGTTTTCTCTCGGTTTTCAAAAGGTAACATCTGAGCATGAAAGCCAGCTTTCTTGGCTTGATCTAAAATATATTGTGCCGATGCCAAACCACCTGCTGTCCCGACTGCACGATTACCGTGATGTTGCTCGGCAATTTTTTGAAAGGCCTGTAAATGTTGCATCATGGCATTTTCTTGTTGTGTGACACCGCTATTTGCGTGTTCGGTGTTTGAGTTATTTGGCGTAGCTAAACTGGTACAACCTGAAAGCACAACCAAACTGCTTAAATCAATTGCAGTCAACATTGGGAGAATTTTCTTTCTATTCATTTAAATTAGACTCATCAAGACCGTATATAAAAAATGGGATGCAAATTTCCCCCATCCCAGCTCATATTATCAGTTCATTTCTACTCGTCTGTTTATTTTTTTCAGTTTGAAATCTCAATTCGACCGCATGTTTTTTTAAGACAAGTTATGTCGTCCTGCTCTAGTGCTTTTCATCTAACTTTGGCATTATTCAACTCAGGTAATAAATGAATAACGATAAATGGCTCAAATGCGTTGGTTAGAACTGCTTTCCACAGTTCGGATTGGAAGTAAAAAACAAAATAGCGAATTGGCACGTAGTCCATTTCACAAAGATTATGATCGCATCATATTTTCCCAAAGTTTCCGCCAACTGAACCGTAAAACCCAAGTCCATCCACTAACGCAGCATGATGGCATTCACACGCGCTTAACTCATTCGCTCGAAGTATCCTGTATTGGGCGCTCTCTCGGTATGCTCGCAGCGGAAAAAATCAAAGATGAATTGCCGATTTGGATTTCTCCTGCCGATGTTGGTGCCATTATTCAAGCGGCTTGTTTAGCGCATGATATTGGTAATCCACCCTTTGGTCATGCCGGTGAATATGCCATTCGTGAATGGTTTGACGATGCCTCGCATGGTAACTTTTTAGAAAAACTTTCCGCAGAAGAACAAGCCGATGTACGTCAGTTTGAAGGCAATGCCCAAGGTTTACGCTTACTGACAAAGATTGACTATCACCCGAATGATGGTGGCATGCGTCTGACCTATGCCACTTTAGGTGCGTATTTAAAATACCCTTGGCTGTCAAAAACCATAGAATCGCAAGGCAATACCCCTGCCAGTCAACGTGCCAAATTTGGCTGTTATCAGGCAGAAAAAGACATCCTGCAACAAATTGCGGAGCAACTCGGACTGATTCAACTGGGTAAATATCATTATTGTCGCCATCCACTGACTTATTTACTGGAAGCCGCAGATGACATTTGTTATGCCCTGATTGACCTTGAAGATGGCATTATTTTAAACATGTTGTCTTATGAAGAAGTGGAACCGATATTCTTAAGTTTGCTGGGCGAATATAGCGCGCCCGTTGAACTCTCGATGCCAAAAACCACTTGGCAGCAAAAAATTGCAGCGCTGCGCGGGCGCGTGATGAAACGTCTGGTCGAGGAAGTCACCTCAGCTTTTGCCAAGCATCATTTTGAAATTCTAAGCGGCCAACTGGCAGGCAGTTTATTGCAATACTGTGCTGCTGATATTGAGCTGGGGATTAACCGTGCCAAGAACTTAGCTCGCGATAAAATCTTTGAACATCCACAAAAAGCGGGTTTGGAAATTATTGCCCATCAAAGTTTGCAAAATATTTTAGATGCATTTATTCCACTGACCACACCACATAAAACCTTAAGCTTTAAAGAGCAACGTTTAATGGCCATTTTATGCCGTTCTGGTGCGCATTTTGGTAGTAATCACTATGAAAACATCATGCAGGTCTTGGACATTATTTCTAAGTTTTCAGACCATCAAGCTTATAACTTATCGCAAGAACTACAGGGCAATAAGGCCGGTTTGATTTAAAGATCTACCAAATACCAAAATTGATGATAAAGCCACCAATCTCAACTGAATTTTCTGTGAGTTTTTGCCTTTCAATGCAATGCTCACTACTATGCAACCATGAATAGAAAAGTGAATCACACAACATGATCGGATGTCTTATTGGTGAAGTCTTCGCACTCGAAGCACCTACCGTACTTTTAAATGTAAATGGTGTCGGTTATGAAATTGATACTCCACTGACAACCTTCTGCCAGCTCCAAAAAGGCCAAAAAATCACGCTCTGGACTCACCTTGCGGTTCGTGAAGATGCTCAACTGCTTTATGGTTTTTTGCATCAACAAGAAAAAATCATTTTCCGTACACTTTTAAAAGTTAACGGTGTTGGCCCTAAAATGGCATTAGGCATTCTGTCGACCCTCAGTGTAGACATGCTAATTCATACCGTTGAACATGAAGATATCAATACACTGGTTAAAGTACCGGGCGTGGGTAAAAAAACTGCTGAACGCCTGATGATTGAACTCCGTGACCGCTTTAAAGCCATGTCATCTGGCACCGTACCAAGCAACTCAACTGTAGAACAAATCCAATTTACAGGGAACTCGGCTGTTGCTGAAGCGGAAGCTGCATTGCAATCTTTAGGTTACAAACCTTTAGAAGCACAAAAATTAGTCAATGCCGCAAAAGGTGACTTTACTGAAGCAAGCGACATCATCCGTGCTGCTCTCAAATCCATGAATAAATAATTCAAATAGACACACCAATACACCTAAATTGGATACACGAAGGCGACATGGATGTCGCCATGTTGGATTGGGATATAAGGACATATCCTCAATCCAACACAAGATTTTTGTTACTTTTGATCTTTCAAAAGTAAGGCAATGCCTACACAATGGTACCTAAACACAAATCATAATTTGAGGCTGTGCCTCGAAAGTTCAGCCAGAGATTGATTTAACTATATGCAAGACCGTCTCATCGGTGGTTCCGAAAAACCCGAAGATCACATCGATCGTGCCATCCGTCCAACCTCACTCGACGACTATATTGGTCAGCCTGTGGTTCGCGAACAAATGGAAATCTTTATTGGCGCTGCCCGTGGCCGTGAAGAAGCACTCGATCACACCTTGATTTTTGGCCCACCAGGTTTAGGTAAAACTACCCTCGCCAATATTATTGCCCGCGAAATGGGTGGGAACTTAAAATCAACTTCAGGCCCGGTACTGGAACGTGCAGGCGATTTGGCCGCTATGCTGACCAATCTTGAAGAAGGTGATGTGTTGTTTATTGATGAAATCCATCGTCTTTCTCCTGTAATTGAAGAAATTCTCTATCCTGCCATGGAAGACTACCAGCTGGATATCATGATTGGTGAAGGCCCAGCGGCACGTTCAATTAAACTTGATTTACCACCTTTTACTTTAGTTGCTGCAACCACGCGTGCAGGCCTACTCACCTCACCTTTACGTGACCGTTTCGGGATCGTGCAACGCCTAGAATTTTATTCAGTGAAAGATTTAACCCATATTGTCAATCGTTCTGCCAATTTAATGGATGTACCCATTACCGTTGACGGTGCGCAAGAAGTGGCTCGTCGTGCACGCGGTACACCGCGTATTGCCAACCGGTTATTGCGTCGAGTTCGTGACTATGCACAAGTCAAAGGCACAGGTGAAGTAACGCAAGACATGGCACAACGCGCACTGGATATGTTGAATGTCGATAAAGATGGTTTAGATACCTTAGATCGTCGTTATCTTTCGATGTTATTAGAACGCTTTGATGGTGGCCCTGCAGGTGTAGAAGCTTTGGCAGCCGCGATGGCAGAAGATTCAGGTACGCTTGAAGATGTGATTGAGCCTTATTTAATCCAGCAAGGTTATGTCATGCGTACTGCGCGTGGCCGTATTGCCACCAATATGGCCTATATACAGTTTGGGATGACACCACCTGAACCCAAATAGATATTATTTAAGGGAGTTTTTAAAACTCCCTTTTTCTTTTATATAATTTATCATCATAATCAATACAAATATCAAAAAAGCATATTAAAATGATGAATCTTGACCAAAAAATAATTGATAAAATTAAAGCCGACTATCTTCAAAACCTTCCCAAAGATTGTAGTATTCAACACATTCCGAGACAGCAGCCGCTTCATTTATTCAGTCAAAATCAACTGGATGATTTTGAAAGTTTGTTTAATCCTGAGTTAATTTTTTTTATTAATATTGAATGTGAAAATATCAAAACACAGGAAACATTCGACGTTACTGAAGAAAACTTATTCAAAATCAAACAATCTCCTGCCGACTTTAAAATTGAAAGCTTAAGTTTCGATTATACCTCTGCATTGATCTTTATTAGTTTCCATTACCAAGACGAAATCCAAGCCTTGTTAGATAAAAACTTTTCTAAACCTAAAATCAACACACTCTATTTCAGCCTTGCCTTGGTGGCTTCGTTCACTTTTATGTATCTATTTTTTTCATTACCGCAAGACAGCGGAAATTTTTTAAGCTTTGTCATTTTCGGTATTGCCTTTCTATGCATGGCATACTTATATGAATCTTTAAAATCATTGCTTCCCAAACAGCAGAAAAAGCAAAAAACTAAAAATACATTTTATATTGCTCAATATTTAGCAACACATCTCCATGATTTTGCAGATACGCATTTCAAATTGGATAATTTAGAACGGCCAGATGAATTGACCTAAGTATATATCTGATGCTGATAAGTTCTGCAAAGATTTATGCGAGTTGAAACCTTGTGCCATTGGACTGATAACTCACGATGCTAAACTGCCCGTCATTGAAGCACTTGACGAGTCATTGAATTATCGCCATTTTTAAATGCACTAATTCTTTGCTGAAGTGCAGACCAATATTTTTCAGATTTTATAAAGACGGAACACTCTCATGGCGAATAAATTCGAATTCAACATTCGTGTATATATTGAAGATACAGATGCAGGTGGCATTGTTTACCACGCAAATCATATTCGCTTTATGGAACGTACCCGCACAGAATGGCTACGCGCTTCAGGTGTAGACCATTATTGGCATCAAAAAGATTACAACTTTGTCGTTCATAAAATAAATGTGAAATATTCACGTCCTATATTAATGGATGACCTAATTACTGTTACAGCAAGTGTAGTTTCGTGTAAGGCTACGTCATTTGTGTTGCAACAAAATATTTATCGTGGTGATATTATGCTGGCATCAGGTGAGGTAGAATTGGCATGCATCAGCGCAGAGATGAAACCGCGTCGCCTCCCTGATGAAATACGTGAACTGATTCAAAAAGAATTGGAACAAAATTAAAAAAACCATTTGGCACATGTAGTAACTATGGCAACTCAACTCGAATCAACACTTAAAGTTTCAGATCTCATCCTTCAAGCAAGTCCTGTCGTTCAATTGGTAATGCTCTTGCTGTTATTGGCCTCGCTGTTCAGCTGGTATCTGATTGCCAAGTTACACATGAGTTATAAAAAAGCCCAAGCTGACGATGATCATTTTCAAAAGATCTTTTGGTCAGGGGCTGAACTCAATACCCTATATAACAATGCCCAACTCAACTCAAAACGAGTGGGCCTTGAAGATGTGTTCTATCAAGGTTTGGGCGAATTTTTCAAACTAAAAAAACGTAAAGCCTCTGCTGCACAGTCCATTGAAGGTACAGAGCGTATTTTACGCGTAGGTCTAAGCCGTGACCAAAGCACTTTAGAACAAGGTTTAGGCGCATTAGCCAGCATTGGTTCGGTTGCACCTTATGTCGGTTTATTTGGTACTGTTTGGGGCATTATGAATGCTTTCATTGGTTTAGCAGATGTTGACCAAGTCACCCTTGCAACAGTTGCCCCCGGTATTGCCGAAGCGTTGATTGCCACTGCCATTGGTTTATTTGCAGCCATTCCTGCGGTATTGGCGTTTAACCACTTTACGGCAAAAGGTGAAACGGTTTATAACAACCGTGCCCTATTTGCCGAAGAAATGGTTGCGTTATTACAGCGCCAGTCTGTAGGTTCGACTCAGGACAATGACTAATGGCGATTCAACGTTCTGGGCGCTTTGAGCGCATTAAAAAACCTTTAAAAAGTGACATGAACGTCGTGCCTTATATTGATGTCATGCTCGTACTTTTGGTCATCTTCATGGTGACCGCTCCAATGATTACCACAGGTGTTAAAGTTGACTTGCCACAAGCCAATGGCACACCAATGCAGGCGGAAGACCGCCCTGCCATTGTCACGCTTGAATCAGATGGCACGATTAAACTTGAAGATAAAACTCATAATAATGACGTGCTCACACTCGACGAGTTAAAAGTAGTTCTAACCGAATCACAAAATCAAGCTACCGAGCAAAAGAAACAAATGAGTGTGCTCATTAACGGCAGTGAATCTCGTCCTTATGGGGAAGTCATGAAACTCATGTCGACTCTTCAGGATGCAGGATTAACACAAGTAGGTTTACTGACTGAGCCATTAAAATAATTTATGAACGATTTTAAAAAGCCACCGTTTAAACAAAAAGCCGTTGCGATTGGCTTCACGCTTGGCGTGCATGTCATTGCCGTGGTTGGCTTGCTTTATCTTGGCATGAGTAAGCCACCTGAGCCGCCGAAAAAAATTACCACCGTTTTAGTTAAACCGGAAGATTTAAAACCGATAACGCGCGAAGAAACTAAGTTTGATGAAACAGCGCATGAAAATGTGGCAGAACACATCACCCAAACTGCGGAACCGAGTGTAGAACCTGCTCCAGAAATTCCAACGGCCGCACCGCCTAAGCCAACTGAAACACCTAAGGCAGATCCGCAACTCGCCGCGCAGCAAGCACTTGCCGCAGCAAAAGCACAACAGCTTGCTGAACAAAAAGCCGCTGATCAGGCCAAACGTGCTCAAGACCAAGCGAAAGCTGCTGAAGCTGCCAAATTAAAAGCGCAACAAGAAGCTAAAGCGGATGCTGCCAAGGCAAAAGCAGATGCCACGGCGAAAGCTAATGCCGACGCGGCTAAACGTAAAGCCGATGCAGATGCCAAAGCCAAGGCTGAAAAAATCCGGGCCGATGCATTAAGAAAAGCAGAAGCTGACAAAACCAAAGCCGCAGCGACGGCAAAAGCCAATGCTGATGCGAAAGCCAAGGCCAATGCCGAAGCTGCTAAACGTAAAGCCGATGCTGATGCAAAAGCCAAAGCAAATGCTGAAGCTGCTAAACGTAAAGCCGAAGCAGATGCGAAAGCCAAAGCAAATGCTGAAGCTGCTAAACGTAAAGCCGAAGCAGATGCGAAAGCCAAAGCAAATGCTGAAGCTGCTAAACGCAAAGCCGAAGCAGATGCAAAAGCTAAGGCAAATGCTGAAGCTGCTAAACGTAAAACCGATGCTGATGCAAAAGCCAAAGCAAATGCTGAAGCTGCTAAACGTAAAGCAGACGCCGATGCAAAAGCCAAGGCCAATGCGGAAGCTGCTAAACGCAAAGCCGAGGCAGACGCAAAGGCAAAAGCCGATGCCGAAGCGCGTGAACGTGCTGCTGAAGAAGCCAAAGCCTCATCGGCAAGAAAAGCAGCGGAAGAAGCTGCACAGAAAAAAGCTGAAGCCAAAAAAATTGCCTCAACTGCTAAACGTGATTTTGAAAATAAAATCAAACGTGCATGGGATACACCAACAGGCTCTAGTGGCAAAACAGCGACTGCTCGTGTCACGCTCACTGATAATGGTTCCGTTCGTTCTGTGATTGTAAATTCCAGCGATCCAGACATGAAAGCCAGTATTGAAGCGGCAGTTCGTGCTGCCGCACCCTACCCAATGCCGAGCGATCCAGATGCAAGACGCGAGGCCCAAAGTTTTACCTCAACCTTTAAGTCTTCAAATTAAGTTTATAAATCCCTGCATTCATTGCGGGGATTTTTTATTGATCTACTTTTAAACTAAGTAATTCAACAACAATGCCCGATACCGACCGACTCTAAATAATGATATCACCAACAGATTATCTATTATAAACACTTGATTAACAATAAATTTAAACTCAAAAAATGTATCATTTTCAGCTTAAAACATGGCTTTTCCTTCGTCATTTTTAAGTTAGACTTCAGAAAAAATGAATAAAAATTCTGCATTTTTCACAGTGTTATAACAGTTCAGTCATATTTTCATGCTTTTAAAAATCTAAAATCATGCCATTATGTGACACAACCAAATATAGACAATAACTCACATTTTTAGAGTAATTAGCGAATGATGGAAATGACGCCTAAACATCTACTTTGCTTAGCAATTATGACGACCTTGAGTCCAGCTTTAGTGACTCAGACCCATGCACAGCTTCACCTCGAAATCACTAAAGCTCCTGAAGCTGCACCTAAAATTGCGATTGTTCCATTTAGCAATGATGCCAATATTTACCCTGTGGTCGAAAGTGACTTAAATCGTTCTGGTAAATTTACTAGCGCATCGAAAAACTTACCTGCAACAGCCGGTATGAATTCACCCAATGCCGAAGCTTGGCAAGCAGCTAACGTCCCTTATGTGGTGACAGGAACATCAAAAACCACAGCAGATGGTTCTTATGAAATTCACTATCAACTCTATGACGTAGAAAAAAAACAATACCTACTGAATGAGTTACTCACGGTGCCCGCTTCACGCTCTCGCCAAGCAGCACATATGATCAGTGATGCCATTTATCAAGCATTAACAGGTATTGCAGGTGACTTTAGTGGTCGTATTGCCTATGTACTGCGTAATGCGGCAACACCAGATCAACGCTATACCCTACAAATTGCTGATACCGATGGTGAACAACCGCGTACCATTTTGACTTCGCGTGACCCAATCCTTTCTCCGGCCTGGACACCCGATGCTAAGAAACTGGCTTATGTGTCCTTTGAAACCAAACGTCCAGCGATTTATATTCAGGACTTAGCAACAGGTAGCCGTGAAAAAGTCGCAAGTTTCCGTGGTTTAAACGGTGCGCCAAGCTTCTCACCAGACGGTAAGAGCATGTTGTTTACTGCCTCAATGCATGGCAATCCTGAAATTTACAAAATGGACTTACAAACGCGTCAGCTTCAGCGCATGACCAATGATACGGCAATCGACACCGAAGCACGTTATGCACCAGATGGTAAATCCTTTATTTTCACCTCTGACCGTGGTGGCTCAGCGCAAATTTACACTTACAATTTAAGCTCAGAAAGTGTGAAACGTTTAACTTTCCGCGGCGCATTTAATGCACGCGGGACCTTAAGTGCAGATGGTAAAAAATTAGCATTGGTTCACCGTCCAAGCGGCAGTAACTACAAAGTCGCTGTGCAAGACATCAACTCCAGTGTCACCAACATCCTAACGCCGACCAGTTTAGATGAATCGCCAAGTTTCTCACCCAATGGACAAATGGTGGTCTATGCAACACGCGAAGGCAATCGCGGTTTACTGGCAATCATGTCGCTTGATGGTCGTTTCCGGATGAATCTTCCAAGTGAACAAGGTGAAGTCCGTGAACCGGCTTGGGCACCGAAATAAACCCTGCATGATTTATTCCACTATAACTTTTAATAAACATCACAATGAACCGCCATGGAGATAAAGATGAATGCTGTAAAATTATTCGCACTTCCTATTTTAGCCACAGCACTAGTAATGACAGGCTGTGCAAGTCGTAAACCTGCTGCCGATATTCAAACAGGTCAAACCCCTACTGGCTCAACTTCAGTGAATACTTCTGGCCTCAGTGAAGATGCTGCGCTGAATGCACAAAATCTTGTGGGTGCATCATCAAAAGGTGTAACTGAAGCAAATAAAGCATTTTTAGCAAAACGCGTTGTGCATTTTGACTATGACAGCTCAGAACTCAGCAATGAAGACCTACAAACGCTGCAAGCACATGCACAATTCTTAGTAGCAAATGCGAACTCTCGTGTGGCATTAACAGGTCATACCGATGAACGTGGTACACGTGAATACAACATGGCACTTGGCGAGCGTCGTGCCAAAGCAGTCGAAAGCTTCCTTGTTACAACCGGTGTCAATCCAAACCAACTAGAAGCGGTAAGCTATGGTAAAGAAATGCCAGTGAATGCAGGTCATGACGAAAACGCATGGAAAGAAAACCGTCGCGTTGAAATCAACTACGAAGCTGTTCCACCCCTATTAAAGTAATTCCTCACTTTGAAACTTTGAAGATGAAAAAAAGCACTCATATTTGAGTGCTTTTTTATTATGAGGCTAAAATATTCATTCAGTCGTTCAATTCAATTATGATAAGTTAATCGATCAAATCAAAGTGCCTGAAATCACATCCATTAAGCGCCCTCTTTCGGCTGATCTGCATTCTCTTTTTCAGCTTGCATCGACTCAATCAGATCATGTTTATTGAATTTTTTGTATTCGGATTTTGCTTCATAGCCACTCCATGCAGCTTTTACATTATCGGAAGAAATATCATCTAAATTCAATCCTTCGCTCGGTGTCGGAGTCGCATCAAATTTTTTTGTGGTCATTGTTGTGCTCCCTGTCTGTCATTTTTTAATCTATCTTCAACATAGCAGGTTATTCAGGACTTGCAAGGGTAAAATCACGGCAAATAGTCTAGTTTAATTTTTCTTTTGCTTCGTTCTCATCTAAAATGTTGTGCAATCACGTTTTTATCATTTTTGATAAATTTATATTTGGAGTTTTCCTGTTATGTCAAATCTCACCCTTTCCCAATTTCTACAACAACAAAGTGGTAATTTAACACCAGCGCTTGCACAAGTTATTGAAACAATTGGTAATACTTGCAAAGACATCGACCTTCTTTTACAAAAAGGCGCTTTAGCGGGTGTTTTGGGGAGTGCACAACACGAAAACGTTCAAGGTGAAGAACAAAAGAAATTAGACGTTATTTCGAATGACTATTTAATTGATGCGTTAAAAGTACACCCGCATGTGGGGGGATTAGCGTCTGAAGAGTTAGATGAATTCACCCCTGCGCAAGAAAATGGTGACTATCTTGTATTGTTTGATCCACTTGACGGTTCAAGCAACATTGATATCAACATGTGTGTGGGTACAATTTTCTCAATTCTGCCTGCAAAAAATGCAGTGACCCAAGCTGAAGACTTTATGCAAGCGGGTAACCAACAAGCTGCAGCAGGTTATGTTCTGTATGGCCCATCGACCATGATGGCATTAACCGTAGGTGCTGGCGTTGTATTCTTCACCTTTGACCCAGAACGCAAAGAATTCTTGCTTACCAAAGATGCCATTACTGTTGCAGCAGACACCAAAGAATATGCAATCAATGCATCGAACCAACGTCACTGGGAAGAACCGGTAAAACGTTATATCGATGAACTGCTTGCAGGTAAAACTGGCCCACGTGAAAAAGACTTCAACATGCGTTGGGTAGCGTGCATGGTTGGTGATATTCACCGTATTCTTTGCCGTAGCGGGATCTTTATGTATCCATACGACTTCAAAGATCCGAAAAAAGCGGGCCGTCTACGTTTAATGTATGAAGCAAACCCAATGAGTATGTTAATGGAACAAGCTGGTGGCGCATCTACAACGGGGCGCGTGCGTATTCTAGACATCCAACCGACTGAACTTCATCAACGTGTACCAGTCATCATTGGTTCAAAAAATGAAGTAGATCTTGTAACGTCTTACCACAACTAATTTAATTTTTTAATGAGAGTCAGCTCCTGACTCTCATGGATATCTCCCTCATGGCACTGATTTATCTAGAATCAAAAGACAATCCTAAAATTAAGCACCTACGTGGCTTAATTGAACAAAATACTTACCGTAAAAAACAAGGTCAAACTGTTTTAGAAGGTACGCATTTGGTGCTGTCTTGGCTCGATTCAAAAAAACCGATTAAATCGATTTTCACCACTGAACAAGCGATTAATCACCCAGATTTTGACCGTATTGCCGAGCAATATACCGGTGCGGTATTTATCTTAAGTGAATCGCTGTATAAGGATATTAGTACCTTAGGAACTTCACTGGCTTGCTTAGCCATTGTCGACCTCCCGACCCAACGCGATGCCTTAAATTTCAGTGAAGACACCTTAATTTTGGATAATATCCAAGACCCAGGTAATGTCGGTACGTTACTACGTTCTGCTGCGGCTGCAGGTATTGAACAAGTAGTTTGTACCAAAGGTTCAGCATCACTGTGGTCCCCACGCGTACTTCGTGCAGGTATGGGGGCGCATTTTTCATTAAATACGTTTGAAAATATTGCGCTGGAAGACATTCTGACCAAATTCAAAATTCCAGTGTATGCCACCAGCTCACACCAATCTGAAAACTTATATTCTAAAAACCTACGCCAACAATGCGTATGGATTTTAGGCAATGAAGGTCAAGGTGTATCTGAATATGCATTGAAACATGCTCAAGCCGTGGCAATCCCACAACCAGGTGGTCAAGAATCATTAAATGTCGCTATTGCCGGCTCGATCTGCTTTTTTGAAATGGTTCGCCAGCGTCAGTAAAATCGTTAATTTATTTTATTTCGCGGCAACCCTTCAGAAAAATAGATTACACTAGAAAAATAATAATTCTTTTTGTCAACCTAACCATTATTTCCAGCGTTATTTATATATGAATACGGAAATAATGGTGGGTATCCAATGACAGGATTCTCCATCCCTATGGATTTAGCACCCAAACAGTCTGAGACTCAAAACAGCAGTGTTCTTAAGAGCACGGCAGAATCTCGTCTGAAAAACTTCATGAATGAAGTTACGGGGCGTGCTTTAGTGATGATGGAAAGCGCAACACACGGTCAACATGGCATTGCGATGGACTTGGTGCAAGAAGCCTTCATTTCATTACATAAAGCGTATGCAGATAAATCCACAGAAGAATGGTATCCTTTATTTTATACTATTCTAAACAATAAGCTGCAGGATTGGCGGCGCAAAGAAGCGCGTCGTTCTCAACCTTTTTCCTTATTCAGAAAAGTCAGCCTTGATGACGATGATGTCGAAGTTCAGGATGTTGTAGACGAATCTACCCCCAATCCTTTTGACTTCTTGAATCAGGCTGTTACTGCAGAAGAAATTCAAAATGCGATTGCAGAACTTCCTGTCCGTCAGCAACAAGCGTTTATGTTGCGAGCTTGGGAAGGTTTCGATACGCATACAACTGCAGAAATTATGAATTGTTCCGAAGGCAGTGTGAAAACACATTACCACCGTGCCATTCAGGGTTTACGTACCGCTTTGGCACATTTGAATCCACATATGGGAGGATCATCCGAATGAAACAAGATGATTTCTTAAAGCAAGTAACTTCCAAACTTGATGGACTCGCACAGCATCATAAAGACAAAGCTACTGTTATGAACAACGTGCTTGAGGACATTCATCAACACGAAACTTCACGCTATGGCTTCTGGAAAATGTCAGGCTTTGCGCTTGCAGCGGCAATCGCAGGTTTTGTTGTATTACCCAATGCAACCGTGCTTGATGAAAAACCACAAAATCAGGTGATTTCTACACCGAAGCTGTCTCCACAGATGGTAGAAGATCTTGAAATGTTAATGGTTCTGGGTGAGGACAAAGTTCCACATGGCAGCTAAAAAATTAGCAATCGCATTCTGTGCCTTCAGCTTTCTGCAAACCAGTTTTGCAGGATTTGATCGTTTTTGGATTTTTTCCAAAGATGCAGATACCCAAGTCAATGAAACTTGGGATTCTTTATCAGAAGTTGAACAGCAAGCATTGATCAAAAAATATCAAATGCTTAAAGAAATTCCATCCGAGCAAGGTGTGAGTTTGCAACAACGCATGGATTGGTTTACCCAACTTCCTGATGCGGAAAAACAGCGTATGCGCGAAACATGGCAAAAGATGAGTACGCTTGAACGTAAGGAACTTGCGGCACGTATGCAAAAAGCAGCTCCGGATGAACGCTCTGCAATTCGTGATGAATATATTAACAAGTATCTACAACCGGTTGCCGTTGTTCATTAAGATAATCACTCTACCCTTCTCATGGTTTGAGCTTAACAAGCAAATATATAAAAGCCTCTAAATTTAGAGGCTTTTTTGATTATTCAAGATCATTTTTTGTTTCGGCTACGGTATACACCTAAACCGAATAAAGCCAGTAAGCCCCAAATACCCATTGAACCACCACTTGAAGATGTATTAGTATTCGTCGCACTATTCTTTAAGAGAATAATGGCATTAGATGATTCAACCCCATCACTATCTAGGACACTGTACTGCACAGGATAATCAAACTGACTAAATCCATTTTTTACTGAGAACGTGATTTTTCCACCATAACAAGTTTCTCTAAGATAGGTTGCTGGACATGGCCCCTTAAATTCAGCTTCAAAGTTTAAACCTGCTGGAATTTTAGAAAAACGTATTGGGATATTTTGACCCGCTTCATTTTGATGCCATACCGCTTTCGCAACAGCTAGACTGCTAACTGGGCCATCACCATCATCATTTGCATGTTCAGTTAAATTATTTACAGTAATGCTGAGATTATTGGATGGATCAATACGATATTCACCATATTTAGCGACAGGAGCTATATTTTTAAAAGCAACCCGCACAATCCCTGAAGACTCTGATTGACTACCTGACTTTTGCTTAAGCGTATATTTACAGAATCCATACTCTGTTGAAGCTGTTGTCGCACCACTGGTACGATAAATCACAATTTGCTGAATACCAGCATCCCACTCACAACGTAGGTCATGTTCTGGATTACCATCAATACTGACTTCACCCGTAGTCGAAACCTTGACTTCTGAACCAATACCAATCGGAGTACTGGTCACCGTATAGTTATCTGAATTTAAAGCAATTTGGTGAATTTCTGTCGTGCCAGTAACATCTTCCTCTTGAGGGAGTGAAGCCGTAAATGGATCAAAATAAACTGCGCGGTATTTCAAGTTCTTTTTCAAAGCGCTTAATATCGCTTCGAATTTTGTTAAATCATCCTGATTGGCAACTTTATATTCTTTAAATTTCGGATCATTAATATCCTCTTTTAGCTGATCAATCGTATTTTGATACTTATCCTGCAAACTTGTTAATGATTCATTACTAATCTCCGCCATATCTGCGGCAGTAAGACGCATTAATTCCACAGAACCAATATCACAGGTATTACGCTGATCTGGATTTAACTGCAAGGTACCATCGGTAATTCGCAAAACACCCCGTTGGTCGGCATCACTACAACCCTCTTGCCCAAGGTTTAACAAACTAAAACCACTAGTGAACTTTTGAGGATAATACAGCGGTAAATATAAGTTATATGCAGACTTCGGCTGCAATTCACTCAGCAGAGTACTCATTGCATAGCTTGAGACATCATGATTTTTTAAATATTCACTGCTATTGGTCAATACGCTTTCTGGTAAGTCACATTGTCCTTTTTCCAATTCAAGTGCATTGTTACTTGCTACAAATTTTTGGCTATTATCAGGTACAGTATTGTCCAAATAACGACATGATTTACCGCCTGTGTTATAGGCAATGAGGTTAAAGTACCAAGCTTTAGTTCCATTTTTATCATAGTAATACGTGCTGGCAGCATTATTTTCAACAATCGTATTACTGGTAAAAACAAAGCTTGAAAATGTACTTAAGCGATCAGTACCATTTGATATGGCGCGAATAATACTCCCCGAAGTAGGATGAGCTTGATTCTGTGCAATGGTATTGGATGTCAGTTCTACAGTCGTACGTCCACAAAAATCCATCACACTCGTACTTGCTGCCGAACCATTTTGAATAATACTGCTTTGCTGGAAAGTAATTTCAGGCTGAGTATCTCCCAAATTACCAATACAATCCATAGCCACAACACTGCCCTTTGGCGCCTGATTGCCTTTCACAATACTACTGGTGAGAAGAGTTTTTTTTGCAATATTATGGGCAACCGTATAGATCGCACCACCCGCAACTTTCGCCTCTGAATTCTCAATGGCACCATTATTTAAGCTAAATGCACCGCCTAAATACAATGCACCACCACGATCTTGGGTCATCCCGCCCGTTAGACGCACATTGTTGACCACGAAGTTCGCCTCAGAACGTGAGGTATTGAAAATACGGGATTTTCCTTGGGCATTAATGGTGGTTTTGATGTCCTCATAGGCTGGATATTTTTGTGTGAGTAAATTTTTTGCTTCGTAATTAAAACGACTTTTACCATTAATCACGATTTGATTTTGTGGAACCAACTCTCCTTTGGTTAATAAATATTCACCTGCTTCTAACTGTATATAATCTGTCTGACCATTTAATGCATTACCAACGGTACATCCCCCATAAGCTTTATTTTTACGTGCAGTTTCTATTGCTTCACGTAATGAACATTTATTAAGGTTTTCACCATTTTCATCTTCAAAGGTGGTGACATTAATGACTTTACTTGTTTCTGCCATAGATGACATAGCCACAAGGACCATGACAGCCAGCAATCCTTTTTTATAATTTTTCATTTGCTGTCCTTAAAACAATAAATCACGGTGATTTCTTATAGCGACGAAATCCAACCAAACCCATCAGTGCGAATAATCCTGTCCACCCCAAAGCACCACCTGAGGTTTTTACAGTTTTACTTTCCATATCATTGGTTTTTTCTTGAATGATTCGAACTTCAGCAGCCAAATAATTTTTATCCGAAGTGTTAAAGCGTGTAGATGACGTCACCACGCGAAGTTCGAAAATATCTGCGCCATGCCAATTTCCATTGGGTCTATATTCAAAATCACCGTTGAGATTGAGCGTGAACTTCCCTTTTGATTCGGTCGACTGTTTAAGGACCGGACAACCATCCTGCCATGGTTCACCTGTAGGATTTTCCATTCCCATGACGAGGCGACATTCTTCTTTCGGAATTAAGTCACTATCCCCTAATGCATCCAAAATATTGAATTTGGCAACTTCACCTATACGAATATCTTGTCCCAAACGTGGCATGCTCACCGGAACAACAATTTCAATTGCACCACGGTCACACCATACATCATCTAGATTACGTAAGGTGCCGCGTTGATCTGAAGACTCGCAATACACATGATGTTCATTGCCATCAGATGTGGTTGTACCTTTATTGAGTATTGGACTTGAAAAAAATGTTGCATAATCGAGTAAAATACGTGGGCGCAAATAGCCAATAAACGCATTACTTGCTGTGCTAAATGGGCAGAATAGAGATGTTCGATCGTCTGTCAGGGTCTTACACGTTCCTTCGTCTTCACCTGCCAACAAGCTACTTTCCGACCAAAGATCATTTAAATTTGCGACTGGACCAACCGAACAACCACTGCCGAGTAAATTGTTGTACAACACGCTTTTATCCGTATTTGCATCAACAACTTTACAGTCCTGTCTTATGCTGTTTACAGCATTGCCAATCACCACACTATTGGCAAGATAACCATGCTCAGAAGTGGTATTAAATTCGATACCCCCACTATTTTTAACTACAGTAAGGTTATTTAGCCCTAAGCCATCCCGTACATTAATGGCAAAGCCTTTATTTTTAAAGAATGTGCTATTTGCAATGACATTATGTGGATTTGAAAAGACCAATTTGGATAGGTCAGCTAAACCATTTTGGTTATAGACAATGGCACGTCCTGAACTGCTTTCATTGCCTTTAAACAGCGATGCATAGATTTCATAAGCAGGCGCTTCTGAGTAAATTGCTCCCCCCTCGACCGCTGTATTATTTTCAAAAATTGAGGTTCGAATATGCAAACGACTTGCTGAACCCACACCCTCTTCTGAAAAACCAACATTGTAAATTGCACCACCTAAACGAGCGCTACCAGCCTGAAATTTCACATTTTCCAAAACTAATTTTTCATTGTTGTAGAGAATGCCGCCTTTCTCGGCACATTGACCTTGCTTACATCCCTTAAAGGTAATTTCCTTAAAATTAACCGTCACTAATCCCTTGTCATTATTATCAATATTAAAAATTTGGTCTTGAGTTGTCATTTCAATGACAGCATTATTTAAACCAAGTACCACATCTTCATTTACATTACTGTCATAAACCGTTTTGATGTTCATTTCGGCTTTAATATCAATTTTTTTATTCAGTTTATAAACTGCATTTTTTGTTAAAGCTATCGATGCATAGGTGTCTTTTCCGCCGCAGCCGTTATAACCAGCTTCTGGCATCTCCATATTGATATATTCAATTGCTTCACGAAGTGAACATTCCTTGTCATCCTTCACTATATCTTCTGTTGTAGTTACGGTAATTTCTGCGCTAAACGCATGTCCTGCAAGCAGCAACATGCCTACGCCTATGCTCTGTTTGAGCATATCCATCTCCTTTAATTTTTTTTATCTTTTATTGTTAAGTTGCACAATCCTTGCAACATTAAAATATTTTTACGTACTTTGTCATAGCTTGAGTAATTACTCAAGAATTTTTATTGTTTACCGATATTCATCAATCAAAGCAAAAATTTGCCTTAAATTGGCATGACTCAACTTTACTTTTTCTCCTTTTAACATCTGAATGAGTTGCTCTAAAGAACGTAATAAAATCGAGGCTTGATGCGGGCCATGTGCCAACAAATAATCCAAAATTTGCTGATCCATGTGAATACCACGACGGGCTAAAACTGAAGTGACCAACGCTTGTCGGTCAGCATACAAACTACCATTCGGCACTTTGACACTCACCGCCTGCGTCAATCGAGATTGTAAATCTGGTAATTCAAGCTTTAGTTCAATTGGAGCAACTCGAGAAGAAAAAACCAACTGCCCGCCTTCTTCATTATTATAGTTAATTAGGTGAAAGACTGCTTTTTGCCAATGTGGAACCCCACTGATGGCTTCAATATCATCGAGGGCTACCAAATCATAACGATCTAGTGAGGTAATTGCTTCAGTCGGTGCATCTAGCAATTCAAGCAGAGACACCTGTATTGCAGATTTACCAATTTCTAGATACGAATCACAAATGGCAGACAGTAGATGACTTTTCCCTGTTCCTGCACCGCCATAAATATAGAAACGATTCATTAATCCTGCATGCAACTGACGGACTCCATCAATGACATGCCCCCAACTTGGCCCTGAAAAATCGCTAATTCGGGCATCGAGTTGAGGTTCTATATCTAACTGCAATTGACGCATATCTATATTTTTGCCTTATTCATCTTTTTTATCTGATGGTTCGATGTTACTTGAAATTTCAGGCTTTTGCGGTGTATTCGCCGCATGATTTTTCAACTCAATATCGACTGCTACTTGATTAGTTTCAACCGTCACGGAACCTGTCGCTGCATCGCTGACCACAATCACATCATTTCGATATAACTGACTCTTTTCGTAATTTTCACGAGCATGTCGTAATAACACCACAATGATTGCAGCAACAGGCAATGCAATCAACATCCCGAGTAATCCTGCCAACTGCGCACCTGCCAATACTGCAAATACTACTGCGACGGGTGAAAGGCCAATTTTATCGCCCAATAAAAAGGGTTGAAGAATGTAACCTTCTATCGCTTGGCCAATCATAAAGACCACTAACACCAGTGCCAGATGCACCCAATCTAAACCAAATTGGAATAAACAAGCGATCACAGCAGAGATGATCCCGACTGCAAATCCTAAATAAGGAATGATACTGGCAAGCCCTGCAATCATCCCGATAATGATACCAACTTCTAATCCAACAAGTTGTAACCCGACTGCATAGACCACTCCGAGTAAAAACATCACCAGAAATTGGCCTTTAACGAATGCGCCTAAAACTTCGTGACATTCACCAGCAATCGTTAAGGTACTTTTTTCATATTTACGAGGAATAAGACGACGCATGCTGTCCAACATACGCTCCCAATCCAACAAGAAATAGAAAGCAATAATCGGAATTAGAACAACTGTGCCACCAATCTGAATAAAATTCAGACCTGATTGTGCCACTTTCAAGATCATTGCTTGAATACTATCAGCACTATAATTGGTCTGAATATATTCCATGATCGCAGCCGACATTTGTTCAGTATCAATTTCCATTGGCACTAAATTGAAGGTGCTCGACAACCACGGCAGGAAGGTATAGTTGACCCAATGAATATTGCTTGGAATATTATTTTTAGCATACATCAACTGTTCCCAGACCAACGGTACAAGGAACCACATTGCAAGACAAATCATGACGCCAATGCCAACAAATACAAAACTAATAGATAGCCAGCGCGGCAAGCCGATTTTATGTAATTTATTAACGAGAGGACTAAATAGATATGCGATTAAAAAGGCGCCAATAAATGGAACCACCACGGGTTTTAGCAGGTATAAAACCCAGAGGATCAGTGCTATCCCAGCAAGAATAAAAATTCGGCGCAAGGTGCGATCACCCATATAAAGTCACCTTTTTCCAATGTAATCGTTATAGAGAAGAAAATATTTTAATAAAGATAACATTTTAGTGCGAAATAGCATAAGAGTTTTGCATATTCAGGTTATAATCCCCGCG
>NZ_JBLZXR010000121.1:0-18637 GCF_050285345.1 Acinetobacter sp. | reverse complement strand
GTTGTAAAATTCGAAGTGAAAGGCCAATTCGGTCGTCGCTACGTATCTGTTGAAGCGTAAGTTTTAATAGAAAAAAAAGCCCACATTATGTGGGCTTTTTTTATCTGTAGAAAATGGAGGAATTTATTTTTTAGATTGTTACAAATAATTTTCAAATCAATAAATCACAATATATGGTGATATGCATCACAAAATAATGAGTGCGTAATAGGGAGGTATAAATACAAAAAAAGGAAAGGTGTATGAATAACGTATTAAAAAAAATATTCATTAATGCCTACTACGCTGAAAATCAGAAATATACAGAAAGTGTTTTGAATATTTCAAAAGTTGAAAAGTCACAGTATTTAATTGATAACATTGTAAATTGTCTTACCGTATCATCTAAAAATTTACAGGGAATATTTAAGCTTATTTTAGTCAGTACATTATTTGTTTTAAGTGGTCTGACTTGGGCTGCAAGCGGTGATTATTCAACAGAAACAATTGGTAGTACATGTATTACAAGATGTCAATCGGGTCATGACTCTTATAGAAATGATAGTAGTCATGTTAGTCTTCAGGGTTTGAAAGTTGAC
This sequence comes from Acinetobacter sp., assembly GCF_050285345.1. Classification (GTDB taxonomy): domain Bacteria; phylum Pseudomonadota; class Gammaproteobacteria; order Pseudomonadales; family Moraxellaceae; genus Acinetobacter. Next base: position 18,059 of record NZ_JBLZXR010000121.1, on the reverse strand, counting down.
AAGGGAGGGAAAGGTGCAACAGGGCTGCAGGGGCTTAGTGCTTATGATTTGGCTGAAAAGAATGGGTATAAAGGGTATCTGGGAAAATGGTTAGGGAGTCTAAGAGTCGCTAGCGGTCTAAGTAGTCACGCAGTAGAAGAAATTTTAGTTGAGTCTACTGATCGTCGAGTAAACGAGCTCAATCATACATTGAATCACTCTGAAGATAGTGTGTATACGGCGGTGGAATCCAATATTGCAATCGCATCATTACCACAACCTACAGATGTGGGTTACAACATGTTTAGTGTTAGTGCGGGAACTTGGGGAGGTGAGCAAGGCTATGCACTCGGTTTCAGTGGTGTCACTGAAAATAATAAGTACGTGTATAAAATTTCAACAATTAGCAAATCTGAAAATAACTTGGCTGCAGGAGTCTCAGTTGGATGGCAATGGAAATAAGCATCTATAAAATATTTTGAAAAAAAGCTTTTGCCTCGGCAGGAGCTTTTTTATTTTTTGCCTAAATTTCTCCATCATGATGAATAAAAATTCACTTTTTGCATTAATAACCATACAAAACTGCTTATTTTCTCTAAATTTACTAGATGAAAGTGGTTTAAGATGAGCCATCTAACAAAATTGCGTAAATGCAAATATAAAAGGTGAATCTATGAATATGCTTCGTAAAACCATCTGTGCTATGGCATTAGGTGCAGCGACTCTGGCACCAGTAATGAGTACAACAGTATTCGCTGCGCCAGTTGCAGCGTCGGAGCAGCAGGCGACAGCAAATTTGGTGAAACAATTATCTGGAATTAAAAGCTTTACCGCGAATTTTCAGCAAACCACAAAAGTAACCAATCCGAAAGCAACACAGAAAAAAGGTTTGAGTGCACAGCACATGAACCAAACCTTTACCGGCGTGATGAAAGTGCAACGTCCAGGTAAGTTCTATTGGGAGACAACCAGTCCATCGAAACAAACTATCGCAACTACAGGTAAAACCGTTTGGATTTACGATCCCGATTTACAACAAGCTGTACGTCAAAGTTTAGATGACCAAGTAGCCAATACGCCGGCTTTATTGTTGTCAGGGAATACTTCTCAAATTATGCAGAGCTACCGGATTACCCAACCGAATAAAACCAAAACCTATTACACCTTATATCCAAAAAATGATGATGGTGTATTCCAAAGCTTAACCATTAGTTTTGGTGCGCATAATGCGCCAACATTGATGATTTTGCAGGATTCATTGGGTCAAACCACAAATGTACGTTTCAGTAATGTCAAAGTGAATACTTCGATTCCAGCATCAACTTTTAATTTCGTACCGCCGAAAGGCACCGATATCATTGATCAATAAAAGGTCGAATGATGAATGGAGATGGGAGTTAACTGTAGTTAGCCCCCTTTTTTTATGGAGAAATGTAAATCCACTGAGTCTAAGACTAAGTGGATTTAGTAGTAGGCTTATTTAAAGTAAGCGAAAAATAAATCGCTTGAAATTGATTGTGGGTAGAGGGGTTTTAGGATGAGAAAAGCGCATATAAAAGTTATGGGATCGGCTGTTTCAGCTATTTTTTTAATGGGGGCTTTGGCTGCTTGTCATCCTCGAAATGAACCAGTTGAAGGCGAAACTACTGCACAGAAAAAAGCTGTCGTTGCAGATACCATTCCATTAATTCAATCAAAGTCGATCGAGTTGAAATTACCGAATGCCCAAGCTTGTGATGCTGAAGGTTGTACGCAGTATGCAATTCAAACTGTCGAAACCAATGTTGATTGGATTAATCAATACTTTAGCAACCGTATTAAAAAAGCCGATCCGATTGCATTTTCAACTGAACCAGATCAAAAAATTAATTTGTCTGAACATGCAGATGCAGGAATTGGGCAAAGCACGACTTCAGTACGTTACATTAGCCAATCGGGGCATATCGCCACTTTCGCGATTGAAAGTTATACCTATGCTGCAGGTGCTGCACATGGAATGTCTCATGTGGAATATGTCAATTTTGATTTAAAAGCCAAAAAACGTTTAGCGCTGCAAGATATTTTAGTCAAAGGTGCGGATGCGAAAGTGTTGAGTGCGCTTTATGATTCAAATTCGATGTGGCTCGGAAACCATGACATTGAGCGTACTCAATTGCAGCTCAGTGATAACTTCTATTATGGTGCTAATGGCATTGTTTTTGTTTATCCACTATATGAATTGGCAAGTTATGCTGAAGGGATGCCTGAGTTAAAGTTGCCATACTTCATGGTCAAAGGCTTATTTAAAGCTGAATATTTGCCAAATTTACCCAATTATGAAATTAAATAAGGCAAATTGAAGTCAGAATATTGGTTCAATTTGGGACAGCTGTAAGCTCGATCACTGTATTTTTCAGCGTTAAGAGCTTACACTATAGCCAGTTTTTTTCTTTACTTTAGATTGGCTATGATCGACCCGAAATTACTCAGAAATAATATTGAGGCTGTAAATTTAGCCTTAGCAAAACGTGGTGTTCAACTTAACGTCGCAGAGTGGGCAGACCTTGAAGCTCGCCGTAAAGAAATTCAGTCGAAAACTGAGTCTTTACAAGCTGAACGTAATGCGGGTGCAAAACAAGTTGGCCAAATTAAAAAAGCAGGTGGCGATGCCTCTGAAATTATGGCGCGCATGTCTGCCATTGGTGATGAAATTAAAGCCGCAGAAGTTGCACTTTCTGAGCTTCAGCTCGAACTCGAAGCAAAATCTTTATCTATTCCAAACTTGCCACATGAGTCTGTACCTGAAGGTAAAGACGAAAATGACAACGTTGAAGTTCTAAAATGGGGTACGCCACGCCAATTCGATTTCGAAATTAAAGATCATACCGATCTTGGCGAAATGATGGGCGGTTTAGAATTTGAAACTGCAACAAAATTGACAGGTACACGTTTTAGCGTATTAAAAGGTCCATTGGCTCGTTTACAACGTGCAATCACCCAATTTATGTTAAATACCCATACCTTGGAAAATGGTTATACCGAAGCGTATGTGCCTTATTTAGTTAATGCTGATTCATTGCGTGGTACAGGTCAGTTACCAAAATTTGAAGAAGACTTATTCAAACTTCAAGGCGAAAAAGAATACTATCTTATTCCAACGGCTGAAGTTCCTGTCACCAACTTTGTGCGTGACGAAATTATTGACCCTGAACGTCTACCTTTAAAATATGCAGCACATACCCCATGTTTCCGTAGTGAAGCAGGCTCTTATGGACGCGATACTCGTGGTTTAATCCGTCAGCACCAGTTTGATAAAGTTGAAATGGTTCAAATTGTGAAACCTGAAACTTCAATGGATGCTTTGGAAGAACTGACAGGTCATGCTGAGGGCATTCTTCAAGCATTGGGCTTACCATACCGTAAAGTGGTGCTGTGTGGCGGTGATATGGGCTTTGGCGCAATCAAAACCTATGACTTAGAAGTTTGGGTGCCGAGTCAAAATACTTATCGTGAAATTTCATCATGTTCTTGCATGGGTGACTTCCAAGCACGTCGTATGAAAGCACGTTACCGTGCCGACCAAAAGAAAACAGAATTTGTGCATACATTGAACGGTTCAGGCCTCGCTGTTGGTCGTACCTTACTTGCCGTGATGGAAAACTACCAACGCGCAGACGGATCGATTGAAATCCCAACAGTATTACGTCCTTATATGGGCGGTGCTGAGTTCATCGACTAATCATTTAAATGATCAAGCCCAATCGTGAATTGGGCTTGATTTTTTGTAACTTATTTGTAAGTTCGACCTCAATTGGCGCAGATCGTGCACGAAATTTGCAGCAAACAATCAGTATCTAAATCTAGAGGGTGCGCGTGGATATTTTTCCAATCTCTTTAAAGTTACAACAGCAACCTTGTCTGATTGTTGGTGGCGGACATATTGCTTATCGTAAAGCGGTTCTGCTTGCCAAAGCACATGCAGTCATTCATGTTTTATCGCCTGAAATTGATGCGAATTTATTAGCGCTAGTCAATCAAACACAAGGGCAATATATCAGCCAAAAGTTTGATTCAGCTCGCTCAATGCGTAATTTCCGTTTAGTCATTGCGGCAACGAATGACAAAGCTGTAAATCAAGCAGTGTTTGAAGCATGTGAAGCTGAAAATGTCTTGGTCAACAGTGTAGACGATCCTCCGCATTGCCGTTTTATGGTTCCAGCGATTATTGATCGTTCTCCTTTAATTGTGTCGGTGGCGTCCAATGGCACATCACCAGTATTGTCGCGCCAAATTCGCACTCAGTTAGAAAGTTCAATTCCGCACGGGATGGGGAAATTAGCTAAATTTTCGGGTAAATGGCGTCCTGCAGTCAAAGCCAAGATTGAAAATCCAGATGAACGTCGAATCTTTTGGGAAGACTTGTACGCCAGTCCACTAAAAGAGCAGGTGTTTAATGACAATATTGCTGCCGCAGATCAACTGATTCAACAGGCCTTAAATGAATGGCAAAAACCCAAGGGTGAAGTGTATTTGGTCGGTGCGGGGCCGGGCGATCCAGAGCTCTTAACTTTAAAAGCTTTGCGTTTGATGCAACAAGCGGATGTGGTGATTTATGATCGCTTAGTATCTGGGCCGATTATGGACCTATGCCGCCGTGATGCGGAAAAAATCTATGTCGGTAAGGCGCGCTCCAACCATGCCGTACCACAAGAGGGTATCAATGCTTTGTTGGTCAAGTATGCTAATGAAGGTAAACGTGTATGCCGCTTAAAAGGTGGTGATCCGTTTATCTTTGGTCGTGGTGGTGAAGAAATTCAGGAACTGTTTGCAGCAGGCGTGGCTTTCCAAGTTGTACCGGGTATTACTGCAGCGTCTGGCTGTTCTGCCTACGCAGGCATTCCGTTAACCCATCGTGATTATGCGCAAAGTGTGCGTTTCTTGACGGGGCATTTGAAAGAAGGCTCGCCAGAATTGCCTTGGAATGAGTTAGTTTATCAAAATCAAACCCTTGTTTTGTATATGGGCTTGGTGGGACTTGAAAAAATTTGTGAAAAACTGATAGCACATGGTCAGCGTCCAGATATGCCCGTAGCGTTAGTGTCGAAAGGCACAACTCCTGAGCAAAAAGTGGTGGTCGGTACGCTTGCTGATATTGCGTCGAAAGTGGCTGATCATCAAATACAGGCACCAACACTCACCATCATTGGTGATGTGGTCAGCCTGCGTGAGCAACTTCAATGGCATGAGCGAGGATAAGCAACGATTGATAATCGTTGCCCGAGTGCAAGGCAAAGGCTATGCCTGAGCAAAGAGGATAAAGCAGCGGTCACGCTGCTCGAGTGCAAAGCAAAGGTTATCCAAGTCAAGTAAAGAAGATAAACAGTGAAAATGCTGTCTAGCTTAGGGTGAAGGCTGTGCCTGAGCAAAAAGCAAAGGCTTTTTTAGTTCAGTGTTTTAAACCTGAAATTGTGCTGATATCTATACCTCATTCCATCATTAACCAAAGAGTAGAGAAAATCTTGTGATCCACGTTGTTTTATACGAGCCAGAAATTCCAGCAAATACCGGGAATATCATTCGTTTATGTGCCAATACTGGAGCGCAGTTACATCTAGTCAAACCTTTGGGTTTTGAGTTGGATGATAAAAAATTACGCCGTGCGGGTTTGGATTACCACGAATGGGCACATATGAAAGTATGGGAAAACTTCGAAGAATGCTTGGCACATTTACAAACCGAAGGCATTGAGAAGGATGCGATTTATCCATTAACCACCAAAGGTTTTGAAACACCGCATACGTCAAATTTAAATCGTCCAGTTGCCCTGTTGATGGGACCAGAAACACGTGGCTTACCTGAAAATGTGCGTATGATGTTCCCAGAAGCGCATTGGATTCGCTTACCGATGGCATCCAATTCACGTAGTTTGAACTTGTCGAATGCGACCGCTGTGATTCTATATGAAGCTTGGCGCCAGCAAGATTTCCAAGAGTTGAAATAAGAACCTTTTGTACTCAAACCACCTCCGGGTGGTTTTTTTATCGTTCAAACTCAGTAGCATTATGTAAGTATTTTCAGCAAAAACTTCTACTGAAATATAAAAAAGTGTATAAGAAACAAGAGGATTAAATTATTAAGAGTAAAGTTGAAGTATGTTTAATCACCATAAAAAATGGTTCATGGCTTTTTTATTCTCTGTCTGTGTAGCACCAATGGTGATTGCGAATACAGAGGAAGTAGTGGTTAAGGAAATACAACCTTTGAGTAAAGCCGAAATTCAGCAGTTATTGTCAGAAATGCAACTACGCCAAAATCAACGCATTGAAGAATGGGGAAAAACCCTGAAAGTGGAAGATTTTGAGCGTTCATGGTTCGGTCGACAATTGAAAAAGCTGAAACGCCAAGAAGTTTGTGGTATTTACCAAGACTTGGTGAATGAAACCTATGCGATGGTACAAACCAATAAATTACGCCTAAGCGAAGCCGATAAAAAGTTATTGGAAGACCGTAACTTATTTATTCAAAGTTTGGGCTATAAAGACAATATTGTGGATACTCAAATGGGATTCAATTGTAGACTTCGTTAAAGGATCTAAGTTAAAAGATATTTTTCTGCTTTGAGTTAAAGGCTTTTTGCTTTACTCAAGAATGAATACCAAATAAAAAGGCTCGATATATATCGAGCCTTTTTTGATAAAAATAATCAGTAATTAGAACTTGTCATCAAATTCATTATGTTGAGGTGCTGGGTGTTTAAAACCTTTAGTTTTATAACCTAGGTATAAAATACCGAACATTGCCCACCATAAACCGTATTTCAATGCAGTTTCTTCAATTTCTAACCACATGGCAAAGATACTGATAAAACCAAGTAATGGAATCACCACAAAGCTAAAGATATCTTTGGCATTTTTCGTACGACCATCACGTAATGCATAACGTGAAATAACCGATAAGTTAACGAAAGTGAAAGCGGTTAATGCACCGAAACTGATCATCGAAATAACGATATCAAGATTCATGAAACCAGCAGTTAATGCAACGGCACCCACGATCATGATGTTGTAAGACGGTGTGAAGTTTTTCGGACTAATATGACCGAAAACTTTCTTATTAATCACGCCATCGCGGCCCATCACATACATTAAGCGTGATACACCTGCGTGTGCCGAAATACCCGATGCCATTACGGTCACAATTGCGAAAGTAAGGACATAAGACTGGAACAATGAACCACCGACCAAGAGTAAAATTTCCGGTTGAGTTTCAGCAATATTTTTGAAGTATTTGCCCGGCTCAGAAGGGAAGTAGAGCTGCATAAAGTACGTGCTGACAATGAAGATCACACCTGCAATTAAAGCTGTTAAGAAAATTGCTTTAGGCAGGGTTTTCTCTGTGTCTTTGGTTTCTTCAGCAAGAGAACTCAATGAGTCAAAACCGGTGAATGAGAAACAAAGTAGGGTTGCACCTGTAACCAATGCGCCAACCGAAGTTAATTCATTCCAGAAAGGCTCTAAACTCCATAACTGATAACGCTCTGTCGCAGAAATAGGACCATCTGCATTGAAGCCCATTTGAAGTTTGCTGTAGACCATCCATGTGAAAATACCAATCACCAGAAGCTGTACCAATACAATCAGGCTGTTAAAGTTAGCAACAAAACGCGCACCGCGTAAGTTGATACCAGTCATAAATGCGGTCAGTACAATCACCCATACCCAATGGTTAACCGATGGGAAGAGTGCTTCAAGGTAGATTACGGCAAGAATAATATTCACCATTGGTGAGAGTAGGTAATCTAACCAAGATGACCACCCCACCATGAAACCAACGTTCGGGTGAATCGATTTTTGAGCATAGGTATACGCCGAACCCGATGACGGATAACGACGGATCATATGACCATAACTGATAGAGGTGAACAAAATTGCAATGAGGGCAATAATGTAAGAAGTGGGCACGTGTTTGTGACTTTCTTCAGATACTAAACCAAAAGTATCAAATAAAGTCATGGGTTGGATGTAAGCCAAACCAATAATGATGATGTGCCAGAGTCCAAGCGTTTTTTGCAGTTTAGCTGCCGATTGAGTCCCAGAGAAATTTGTCAACGGCGTTATCCTCTTATCGTTGATCAAGGATCATTCATGTTCTAAGGATCGTTTGAGACGAACGATCCCCCCTACGTTTTAAAACAAAAGTGCGCCAATCTACTCCAAAATGGTACATTTTGTCAGTAACTTTGAAATTATTTTTCGCAGAAATAAGGCCAGTTTGATCAAAAAGTAACTTATCTTTGTTTCTGCAAGTGAAAAGCCCGATGTTTAAAAAAACATCAGGCTTAATTTGGTCGCTATATTCGCTTATTTTTCAGTAATTACCAAGCTTTTTTTAGAATACTTTTCAAGTCTTCTAGACTCGCCTCTTTCGGGTTATAAATAATCGAACCATCATTCAGTGCCTTCTCCGCCACTTCATCAAGTTGGGCTTCGGTTACTTTGCCAGTTTCGCTTAAGGTGCGTGGCAATTTGGTCAACGTAAACAGACGATCGCGAATGGTTAAGATGGTGGAAATGGCTTTATCCGCACGTTGGTTGGCAGGCGTTTGCGCATAGATGTCAGGACCTGCAAGCACTAACAATAAATCTGCAATTTTATCGCCATTAATTTCTTTGTTGTACTCAAGCACATAGGGTAAAAATAGGTTCATGCATAAGCCGTGCGGTAAGTGCGCAACAGCACCTAGGGCATGACCCAATGAATGCACTAAGCCGACCATCGAGTTCGAAAATGCAATTCCCGCCATCGTTGAAGCTTGCGCCAGTTCTAAACGGCCATGCGCATCAGCGGTATTGTCTAAAACATTAAACAGATTATTGCTGATTTTCTTAATGGCTGCAGTTGCATAAGCATCTGAAATTGGATTGGCTGCCATACAGGTATAGGCTTCGATCGCATGAGTCATCGCATCCATCGCAGTCATGGCGGTTAAATGCGGTGGCAAAGTCTGGGTCATACGTGGATCAAGAATCGCGGCATGTGGCATTAAGTAGTTAGATGCAAATGCCATTTTGACATTTTTTTCAGGGTCAGAAACTACAGCCACCATGGTCACTTCAGAACCTGTGCCTGACGTCGTTGGAATCACGAAGAAGGGCTTCAACGGTTTTGGTAAGTTATGCGCCCCTGAATATTTTAGTAGGTCATCACCACCTTCAGAGACCAAAATATTGGTGGCTTTTGAAGTATCAATCACTGAACCACCACCGACCGCAATAATCGCATCGCAGTTGTTATCACGATAAAGCTGAGCCGCTTTACGCACGGTTTCTAAGCTTGAATCAGGAGGTACATCATCAAAAATATAACCAATGACCGCTTCAGTACTTTCAAATGCCGCTTCAATTGGTGTGAGTAAATTATTACTGCGCACACCTTTGTCGGTAATGATCATTGGGCGTTTTGAACCCAAAGTTGAAAGTTCAAATGGAATGTGTTCTAACGCAGCATGGCCAGCAATCACTTTTACAGGACAGAAAAATTCGTAATATGGTTTAGCCATGTGTTATGTGCTCCGTTTTAAATAAGACTGGGCTACTTTTAAATAGATATTTGCAGCACCGCTCAGTTTTTCTTTTAGGCTTAAATGTGTTGGATATTCTTTGACTGCAAGCTCTGCAACCAGTTTTGGCAGAATTAAAGCTTCCATTTTATTCAGACAACGCACAAGACGGATGGCATAGGACAAATCACCATCAGCAATCATGCGGTCATTGGCAAAAGCTTGTGCTGTACTTTCCTGAAATGAAAATACTAAAAAGGCATGTGCCACATGTTTAAAGGTAATAGTGAGATCAGGTTTTTGAGCACCTGAGGTCAGGAGTTTCAGTTGCTGATCTTCAGTCACTTGTGCAACAAATGCTGGGCCATTCGGAAAAATATTCATAGAGAGAATGAAATTGACCGGAAATTTAGCAATTTCTTGTTTGATCTCTTCATCGACCTGGCTCGCCATAACCAGACCTCTGCCAATCACATCCATCATGAGTTTGACATAGGCCTGTTGGAGCGCGGGTTTAACGGATTTAGTTGCAATCACGCGATCTTCCCTTAGCTATAATTATTTATTTAGAGTATTTACTCTAAATTATTTTGTTTTAGAAAGCAAAAGCTTTTATAGTTGTTTGACGATTACATCTTTAAAGTAACCGCTGTTTTTCAAAGTATCAATGATATCAGTGCATAAGTTTTCAAAATTAGGGTAATTGGGTACTAAATCTTGAATACGCACCATTTCCAATCCTGCATAACCACATGGGTTGATGGTGTGAAAACCGAATAAGTCACAGTCGATATTCAGCGCTAAGCCATGATAGCTACGACCTTTACGAATTTTAAAACCCAAAGACCCAATTTTACGCTCATTGACATATACACCCGGCGCATCGGGTTTGGCGTAGGCCTCAATGCCATATTTTTTCAGCAGATCAATCATTAAATTTTCTGCATAGGACACAAGAGTTCGCACGTTCCAGCCGAGACGATTCAGGTCGAACATGAAATAAGCGACCAATTGCCCTGGACCATGCCAAGTCACCTGTCCACCACGGTCAGTTTGCACCACAGGAATATTGCTGTGCATTAAAATATGTTCAGGTTTGCCAGCTTGGCCTTGGGTGAGGACATCTGGATGCTGCAAAATCCACAGCTCATCGGGTGAGTTTTCATCTCGCTGTTCTGTATAGGTTTTCATTTCGACAAAACGATCTTCATAGGGAGTTAGATGGTTGTATTGGCGAATGATTAATTTCGGTTTTTGAACAGTCACAGTCACGCTGATTGCGTCCTTTTTCTATCAACTCGATGCTTTGATTATAATGAATTGCTTGAATAAAAGGAGAGATATGGATTAAACATTCAAGCAGTTTTAAAAAAACTTGCATAAAAAAACACACCCGAAAGCGTGTTTTTAAGTATGCAGTTGCTGCAATTATAGTGCAGTTCGAATATGTTCACATGCTGCTAAATCAGCATAAAGCGCATGCACTTGTTCGAGTTCTTCGAAACGAAGCTGCGCAGTAATAGAGTGATATTTACCTGTACGTGAAGGCTGAACTGCTAGAGTTGCTTCATCGAAGTCAGGAAAATGCTTCACTAAAATTTCTACGACAGCACCGTGTAATTCAGTTCCAGCATTACCGATCAATTTAATTGGATAGTCCATCGGGAATACCCAAAGATCTTCACGGAGTTCGCGAGATGGAGTGCGGTCTATCATAGTTCACCTCAAATGATGGACAAAGCCTGCATAAGTGCAGGCTTTGTGATTTTCTTAACTACATAAATGGAGACAAGATCTAATTTTTCAAGTCTCCAAAATGGGTTGGGGAAATTAGTCGTTTTCTAGGAATGAACGTAAGTGTTCAGAGCGAGAAGGGTGACGTAATTTACGTAATGCTTTCGCTTCAATTTGACGAATACGTTCACGTGTTACATCAAACTGTTTACCCACTTCTTCCAAGGTATGGTCGGTTGGCATATCGATACCGAAACGCATTTTCAGTACTTTTGCTTCACGTTCAGTTAAGTTCTCAAGCACTTCACGTGTTGCTTCTTTCAAGCCTTCTGACGTTGCTGCATCAATTGGAGAGGTAATGTTACCATCTTCAATGAAGTCACCAAGATGCGAATCTTCATCATCACCGATTGGTGTTTCCATTGAAATCGGTTCTTTAGCAATTTTCAGTACTTTACGAACTTTAACTTCGTCCATTTCCAGACGTTCACCGAGTTCTTCAGGAGTTGGTTCACGCCCCATTTCTTGAAGAAGTTGACGCGATACACGGTTGATCTTATTTATAGTTTCGATCATGTGTACTGGAATACGAATGGTACGTGCTTGGTCGGCGATCGAACGTGTAATTGCTTGACGAATCCACCATGTTGCATAAGTTGAGAACTTATAACCACGACGGTATTCAAACTTATCCACTGCTTTCATCAAGCCGATGTTACCTTCTTGAATCAAGTCAAGGAATTGCAAACCACGGTTAGTATATTTTTTCGCAATCGAAATTACCAAACGTAAGTTGGCTTCAACCATTTCCTTTTTCGCACGACGTGCTTTCGCTTCGCCAATCGACATACGTTTAGAAATGTCTTTGATGCCTTTAACATCTAAGCCCAATTCTTTTTCAATATCTGCAATTTTTTGCTGGAAAGCTAAAATGTCTGGACGCACTTTTTCAAGGTAGCCTTTCATTTCAGCAGGAGCTTTGGCAATTTGTTCGTCTAACCAAGCAAAGTTTGATTCTTGGCCCGGGAACGACGTACGGAATTGAGTACGATCCATACGACCACGACGTACGGCATAACGCATTACTTCACGCTCTGAAGTACGAATTTGCTCATGAGTGTCACGAATCAGGTTTGAAATGATGTCGAATAAACGTGGAGTAAATTTAAACATCATGAACACAGATGCAAGTGCTTCTAACGCTGCAGCAGCTTGTTCACTGTCACGACCATGCTTTTCAATTTGCGCTTTGGTTGTTAACCAAGCTTGTTCAAGTTCATTGAAACGTGCTTTGGCAATTTCTGGATCTGGACCAGACTCACCTTCAGACTCGTCATCACTTTCAGCTTCTTCTTCTTCATCGTCGTCATCAAGTTTGACATCTTTGGTCGGTTTTTTCGAAGCAGCTTCTTCTTCATCTACTTCAGCTTCTTCCTCAATAACTTCAGGAATTTCTTCATCCGATTCTGGATCTAAATAACCAGAAAGGATGTCAGCAAGGCGACGCTCGCCAGCTTCATAATCTTTATATTCTTGAAGTACAACGCCTACCGCATTTGGCCAATAAGCAATTGAATGTAAAACGTCACGAATACCTTCTTCGATACGTTTTGCAATGCTAATTTCGCCTTCGCGAGTAAGAAGTTCAACTGTCCCCATTTCACGCATATACATACGTACAGGGTCGGTGGTACGACCAGGTTCATTTTCAACAGATGCAAGTACAGCCGCGGCTTCTTCTTCAGCAACTTCATCAGTCGCCTCATTGCCACCTTCAAACATTGTATCGTCAGATTCTGGTGCACGATCATGTACCGGAATACCCACGTCATTCAACATTTGAATGATGTCCTCAATCTGTTCACTTTCGGTGATTGAGTCCGGGAGATGATCGTTAACCTCGGCGAAAGTTAGGTAACCTTGCTCTTTGCCTCGGCTAATCAGAGCCGCTACTTGAGAAGTAGGGGAAGTCATATCGCTCATCTTTGCTTACTCTTCGTTGAATCTGTGGCAGTAAAAAACCGTGCATGATAGCACGATCGTCTTATTAAATCTTGTGAATGGCTTGCGTATCCCATCAGGTCTATGCAGCACTAAGCTGCCTGAGGAGATATTAAAAAATTTAAATTCAATAATCTAGATGGGGGTGAATTTGTTGTTTTCAAGTTCATCCCTAACGTATTTCATTTTAAGCTGACATTTTAAATTGTCATAAAATTGAAGGACGCAGGGTGGATTATATCATGCCACAAGTTTTACTCAGAAAAAAAGCCCTATTTTTAAGTTTTGAGAGTGAAAAAACAAATAAAACTTGACAATATTTTATATCCCCTATAAATAGCGGCTAGACCCCTTCAATTTTTTTCATTATGAGGTAGTTTTAGTGTCTTCTACAGATTTTGAACTAGATGATAACTACGGTGATGATGATGTGAATTTCGATGAGGCGAGTGCAAAAACTAGCGCGAAAGAATCGTTAGAAAAGCGCCGTCTTATTGATGATCTTCTGGCACAACGCCGTCTTGAACGTGAGCTTAAGGATTTTGATTACGACATCGACGATGACGACGATTTTGATGATGAAGATGACTAAATAGCGATTTAGCATAGCGCTTGATAATGCTATGCTATCGCATTAAGTTTCTAACTCTGGATTTGAAATGAGTGCTTTAAATTTAGACCTTTTGAGTGAATATCTAGACGGCGATGACAACGAGCATGGTCTGGATTTTGCAGCGACTCATGGTTTCTTGTGTGCAATTGCAGTTGGCCCAGTGTTTAACAAATGGCTAGACGAACTTTTTGATAATAATCAGAAAAAAGTACCTGCAGAAATTATTGCACAGGTAAAAGCATGGCTCGAATCTATTCGTCAGAATCTTGCCAATGAAGACGGAATTGAATTTCCGTTTGAAATTGAAGAAGCTGATGTTGAATCAAGTTTGGGTGATTGGAGCGTTGGTTTTGTTGACGCGATGTTCCTGAATGAAGACGCTTGGTTCACCGATGAATTCGAAGAACAGCTGGTTGATCTGACTTTACCGATTATGGTGTTCAGTGGTATTGACGAAGAGGATCCACAAATGGAATCTTTCCGTCGCAATGGCCAGTTGATGGATGAACTTGCAGAAGAGATTCCAACCAACTTGAACGAATTATATTTGATGTATCACACACCAAATTAATTCCGCCAAGATTAAAAAAGCACCTGATTGACGGTGCTTTTTTATGCCTGAAATTTAAAGTTTTTTAGCGCAATAATCTGCATACCAACCGTAAGCCAGATGAAAAATTGCACCATGAATCGCAACCATGCACAGCATAATCACCGCAGTCAGTCCGATACCTGCGTTATCCACAGATTTCATAATCGCTTCTGCATTTGGGTTCATGAGTACTAAAAACAACACAAAAAAACTGCCGATCATAATAGCCACAGCACTGGAGCCCCAGACCAGTTGAATTTTTTCGTGATTGGTCGGGACGCGTTGTTCTTTTTTCACAAAATGTCCGACGCTAATCAAAGCACACGCGATGAGCGTTGGAATTAAGGTCAATCCGCCAAGGTTTAAGCCAAAGACAAGTACGGTAATCAATAGTACCAACGCAATGCTATACACGGCGGCAAAGTGCAGTAAGTAGTGTTTCATGAAAGCCCCAAATTAAAATAAAAAATTAACGATGACGACGTTGGTGGCGGCGATAAAAAATCCAAGCAATAATGAAGAGGGTAATGGCAATAATCACATGCCCCACTTTGCTAAAAATTTGCTGCATCAGCTGTTGGTTTTCCCCAAAATAAAAACCGACACAGGCCAGAAAAGTGGTCCAAATAATCGTTCCTAAGCTGCTATAGAACATGAATTTCCAGAAAGGCATGTGACTCATACCGGCAGGAATACTAATCAGTGAGCGGACAGCAGGAATCATACGGCCAAAAAATACAATACGATGACCATAGTGCTCAAACCATTGTAGTGACTTCTGTACATCTTCAGATTTGATGAATAAGTATTTGCCATAGCGATCGACAAAACGGAAGATTGCTTCATGTTTGAATTTATAGCCAATCCAATACAGCAGCGCAGCGGCAATAAGGGAGCCGATACAGCCGGCAATGATTACACCGATCAACAATAATTTTCCCTGCGAGGCAGAATATCCCGCGGACGGCATAATAATTTCTGAAGGGATAGGTGGGAAGACATTATCAAGGAACATCAATAAGGCGATACCGAAATAGCCTAATTGTTCCATTATTGAAATAATCCATTCAGTGATATGCATGACAAGTGGATATACAAAAAGGGTTATTCATCCTATGTCGAAATGGCCGAGAGGTAAAGGATTTCGAGAGCAGTTAAGCTGAAATTATAACAACAATAAGAATTGAACTGCGCTGATTATCAGATGGCTTGATCATTGGCCATTCAATCATTTTATAAAATAAAGTTTTTTAGGATGATGGTTTTTCATAGAGAATTGACAGGGTAAAACTCAATCAAGACATGCTTTTTATTAATAGTATTTAAGCTTAAGCAATACTCAGACTTTTCAGTTGATTATTTTATTTTGTAGTTATTTTATGATGCTGCTGAAAAGCATGAATATTGTTGAAAACTTGATTTTAATCATCGTACTCCATATTGATTAAGGTGTGGATATACACTTGACGCAAGCTCATGGCTAAAGCAAAAGGCACTAAACATAAAGCACTTATATTTAGTAAAGTTGGTTGTAATTGTAAGCTATAGGCAATAAATAACGCGAAGACTGCACCAATACATGTGGCAATGCTCACAATTAACAAGTGTGATTGTTGGTTAAGATGTTTTTTTAGCTCGTTGCTACTAGTTTTAGCCTTAGGTGTTGGTAAGGTAATGCGTGTTGTTGAAATGGTCGATTCTAATAATTTTGACATAATGCCGTCCTTTTCAAGTATCTAATAATTGTTATTAAATAAATCATGATCCGGATCTAGCATAAATGCGTGAATAAAGTCTCGTAAATCACTAGTTTTAGTTATTTTGTCGCGGAATTTTAATACTGTGTGAGTTTAGTAAAAAAAGCCCTAAGAATAGGACTTTTATTTATATATCGTTACAACAAAATTTACTTAGAGGCGCTTACGTTTTGCTGCCACAATTTGTGATTGACGCATACGGAAGCCAGCTTTTTGCTGTTCAGTGGTTTTGTCGATACAGTATTTGCAGGATACGCCGTGTTCGTAGCTTGGAAGTTCAACCTCAGCAGGAACCAGTGGCCAACCGCATGCGTGACATTTGGTATTTTCGCCTTCTTCCATGCCGTGAGTGACCGCAGTACGACCATCAAAGACGAAGCATTCACCTTCCCATAGGCTTTCGTCAACTGGAGTTTCTTCAAGGTATTTTAAAACACCGCCTTTTAGGTGATAGACCTCATTAAAGCCTTCTTGAAGCAATAAAGATGTTGATTTTTCACAACGGATACCGCCAGTACAGAACATGGCAATTTTCTTGTTTTTGTGCTGTTCAAGCTCTTTTTTCACGTAGTCTGGGAATTCACGGAAAGTTTCAGTTTTCGGGTCGATTGCGCCTTTGAACGTACCAGCTTTATATTCATAGTCATTACGGGTATCAATCAAGATCACATCGTCACGTGCAATTAGCTCATTCCATTCTTTCGGATCTAGATAGTGGCCGACTAAATCACGTGGTTTAACTTCTACACCTAGAGTCACAATCTCTTTTTTTAGTTTGATCTTCATTTTACGGAATGGTTTATCCGCACTATGTGACTCTTTGTATTCCATGTTGGTAAAACCTTCATCGAGAAGGAATTGATGGATTACATCGACAGCTTTACGGTCGCCAGCAACTGTACCGTTAATGCCTTCTCCTGCAACAATTAGAGTACCGCACAGGTTAATGGTTTTTACCAAGTCTAAAAGACGTTGTTGAAGATCAGCAGCGTCTTGAACTTCTTTAAATTGATAAAGTGCGGCAACAACCCAACCAGTGGTCGCTTGCTGTTCTACAGGTGCAAGCTGTTCTACAGTAGCGTTCATGGAGTACTCCAAATTAATAAAACAGGATAAAATTTAAGGCGCATATTCTACCGCGATTTATGTGAATATGCGAGCGACCTGCGCGGTTTTCCACGCACCAATGATCGTGGCTTCAATTCAACAGTTTTAGCGTGTATAGTCGTGCCGGCCTCGTAAGTTCAGGTGAAAATTTTATGTTATGGAGTCAGTTTTGAGTAATGATCGTCGAATTGCCTCATTAACCCCGTGTGCAGGGCGTTGTTCTACGGTATTTGGTGATTCAGTGTGTCGAGGTTGCCGTCGTTTTAACCACGAAGTGATTAAGTGGAATACCTATACTGCCGATCAGCACACAGCAATCTGGCGACGCTTAGATGCGCAATTGGATCAAATTTTGATTCCCATGTTGCCATTGGCAGATATTACTCATGTAGAAGGCTTTGTGTTGTCTAAACGTGTACGATTACGTCCGGATGCGACCAAGGGCCGTAAGCTTTATCACGCTTTAAAGCTATGTGAAAAAAACCGTCACTTCACCGACGACAGTGGCTTAGGGATTCATTATAAAGAAGTTCGCCCACTTTGGGCTGAGTTTGAGCGCCGTGTGTTGGCATTGGCAACGGCAAGTTATGATTTGGCTTTTTTAAGGGCTGATGGCATCAGCATGCATTTGTTGCATAGTATGGAAGAAGAGGACTAAGTCCTCACTGCTGTCCCACAATTTTCATAAGAAGAGCCTCAATTGAGGTTCTTCTTGTTTTCGCCATTTTTTATCGGGCA
>NZ_JBLZXR010000120.1:0-2095 GCF_050285345.1 Acinetobacter sp. | reverse complement strand
ATCGAGCAAGGTTCGTTTTTCCATATCACTCATAGGACCATGTAAAGTGAACATAAAAGATTCACCTAATGGCGTCGTCATAGGCGCAATCCCGCCAGAGGCATTGCCAGGCAAAGCTGACATGACTCCAGTCAAACGCTCATTGACCTGTTGTCGGGCCCAATAAGGATCTGTCCCTTCTGCAAAATCCAGGGTAATGATTGCAATAGCATATTTAGATTGTGAACGTAGTACAGTTTGATGAGGGATTCCCAACATTTCCTGTTCTATCGGTACCACAATACGGCTTTCCACCTCTTCTGGCGTCATGCCAGGAGATTTCATCACAATTTGAACCTGTGTGCTTGATACATCGGGAAAGGCATCAATCGGCAATTTGGTAAATGCCAAATAACCCGCAACACTGATTGCCATACCCAATAACAGCATTAGGATTCGTTGACTCAGTGAAAATGCAATAATACGTTTTAACATGTGCCTAACCTCAATTCACCGCAGTGCTACTGCTGGCAGGTGGTGCCTGCTCTGCACCGAAACCTGACCAAACGGCTTTTAGACGTTCGACACCCCGCACAGCAACTTGAATTCCAGGTTTTAATGCATTTCCAATCACATGACTTTGCTGCTGGTTCGCCCCCACCAGTTCCACAGGCGTTGCCACGAAACCATTTTGATTCTTGATAAAAATGAAGTGCTTGTTATCTTTTAAAGTTAAGGCAGCACTCGGTATTACCCATGCGGTTTTTGTTGTCGGGTTATGGCTTTGAATATTCGCTTTAACAAACTGTTGTACTTTTAAACAGTTATCCTTGGCCTGCATTTGGACTAGAACATTTTGAGATTGCGTATTGCCTGAAAGTGCTGGTGCAATTTGTTGTACCTGCCCGGTAATTTCACACCCCTCAACTTTGACCAAATCGCCAATCTGGATATATTTGCTATCCGCTAAAGGGGCTTGCAGCATTAATTGCAAAGGTAGATCACTATTCACCAACTGGCCCAGTACTGCACCGGTTTCTACATACTGACCTGCAGATACCTGTAAACTTTCTACACTGCCTCTGGCTGGACTTTTGACATACACTACGGAATTCAGTCCCTGACTGCTACTTCCTCCCATAAACTGCAACATGCGTTGCTTGGCACTCAAATCAATATTCAGTCGTTGCACTACATTCTGGGCTTCCTGTACACGTTTTTCAGCAATAATCCCTTCAGCATATAAACTGCGTTCACGTGCCAAATTTTGGCTGGCCAATTGCAGTTGTGCACGAATTTGTAAAATTTCATTTTGAATCTGAATTAAATCAGGGCTATGAATGGCCAGTACAGGACTGTGTAAACCCACTTCTGCTAAAGGTTGCACTAGTACCTGTTGCACTATCCCCGCTACAGGACTGGTTAAAACCACTTTACTTTGAGGTGACCACTGCGCTTGCCCCTGCAAAGTCAGTGCGAATTGTACATCTCTTGTCGCTTGTCCTAAAGTTTGTAATTGAATACCTGCTTGTTGAATCTGTGTGGGCGAAATTAAAATCTGATTACCAGACACATCTATTGTTTCTGTTTCATTGGCGACTACATTTTGTGTCTTTGATTTTTCCGTTTTATTTTTATTTAGTAGTAAACTGCTGCCCCACCAAATTCCTAAAATCACCAAGGCCAATGTGCAAATACTGAGAAATATTTTATTATTTCGTAATACACCCACTTGTTGACTCACTGATCTACCCTCAAAAATATTTTCTCTCAGGATAAATTTAAGTTCTTAAGATCTAATTAAGTTTGGAAATCCAATTTTTTCAGGATCTAAAGGGTAATTTCCACTTAAGCATAATATCTCGGTTATTTCTAAAGAGCAGATGAAGGCGGAAAAAGAAAACCATATCCCCCCTTATCTCGATAAGCAATGAGTTTGCTTAAATCAATTCAAGAATATACTCAGCCACAAAGTTTCATCTGCGTTAAAGGGCCAGTTAATAAATATCCCTACAATGTCGTGAAAATACATTCATCTACTTTACTTTATAAATTTTAATCATTATTTTTTTAGAGCAAAATTAATCATGCACGATTTCAATCTGAATTAATTCAG
>NZ_JBLZXR010000119.1:0-10435 GCF_050285345.1 Acinetobacter sp. | reverse complement strand
TTGGTTTGTCTGATCACTTACATGTTATACAACATATTCATCATTTTTTTATGTTGTCAATGCGTATGTCCTATGATTTTTAACAGAACTTCTAGATAAATCAACTTCTAATGAATTTTATTGAGCAACAACCCAATATATTCACCGAACCAGATTGCAGTTTCTAAATCACCTGTTGGCGGTGTCACTTCGACAGGAGCATTATCAGACTGAGTCATGAGACCCAAGAAGCTCGACATTCGGTTTAAATCGGTACTACTACGCCCCGTAGGCATTAGTGGTAAACCACTCCAAATCATGCCATGTTGCATCGCGAATAGATTAATTTGCTGTAATACCGCAAGTTTATCGCCACTCAAACCACCACCATTGGTAAAACCGGCTGCCAATTTTCCTTGCCAAGTTCGCGCCAACCAGCGTTTTGATGATTGTTCCATGAACAATTTCATTGCCGCGCTCATACTGCCCATATAAGTTGGACAACCAAAAATAATGGCATCGGCATGATCGAGCACATCCCAATCGACATTTTCCACATTCATTAAATGAACGTTCGCACCCGCTTTTTCTGCGCCTTGGACAATATAATTCGCCACTTTCGCAGTGTGCCCATAGGGACTGTGATAAACAACAGCAAGAGATTTAGCAGTCAAAGACATATCAATAAAAAGTCGAGAGATTCAGTCAAGTTTAACATTTTCAAAGCATAAAGACGAATGTTGCCATGCGCCCCGTTTTTGTTTCACGGCGATATGAATAATAGTCTTCAGATTGACGATAGGTGCATTGATCGCCACCGAGGACGGTTTTAACCCCATGTAAGGCAAGAATATAACGTGCAATGGCATAAAGATCGGCATAGAACTTGCCTTCTTTTACTCCCGCTTTAAATGCAGTTTCCAGCTCAGGATATTTCTCACAAAAAGCCGCTTTTACTTCTGTACCAATTTCAAAGCTGTCTTGGCAAATGGCGGCGCCGAGCCAGGCCCATGTCGGCTGACTTTGCATGGTTAAAATGGTATTTTCAATAATACCGTGCGCTAAACCTTTCCAGCCTGCATGTAAGTTAGCGACTTCTGTACCTTCTGCATTACCCAAAACCACAGGCAAGCAATCCGCAGTCATCATCATTAAGGCATGACGTGGAATTTGCGTCACCATGCCATCACCCTCAGGGGCATCAAATAAAATTTGCTCATTAATGGTGTGGCAAATGGTGCTATGAGTTTGATTCATCCAACTAATTTTATTCACGCCATATTCAGCAAAGTCTTGCAATAAAATCATACGATGCTTTTGTACACGTGCAGCATCATCTCCCACATGCAAGGCAAGGTTAAACCCTGCCAACTCAGGTTGTTTCGGCTCCTGAGTTTGATCATGTTGAATCTGAGTCTGCCCCACATAAATACCGTGTGGGAGTCCTTGTACAAATTGCATGTTACTGTCCTTGTTTCAATATGGCGGTCAAATCAGGCAAGTGATCAAAACCAATTAATAAGCTTTATTTTCCGTGCGTAGCACTTCGACCAAGTTATTAAAGTCCTCTGGCCATGGTGCTTCAAACATCATGTCTTCACCCGTACGTGGATGAACCAGACCCAATTTTGCTGCATGCAAAGCCTGACGTTTAAAGCCACGCAATGTGTCGTCTAATAACATAGATGCACCCGCTGGCATACGTACACGTGGCACATAAACTTGATCACCGACCAATCCATGCCCAATATAAGTAAAATGTACACGAATTTGATGGGTACGCCCTGTTTCCAAACGTGCTTGCACACGGGTAAAGTGTTGGAAACGCTCTTTTACATTGTAATGTGTGACCGCATCTTTACCACCCGGAAGTACCGCCATTTTTACGCGATCGACTGGATGACGTTTAATCGGTTCATCAATTGTCCCACCTGCAATAATATTGCCATACACCACAAGGTCGTAAATCCGGTAAACTGATTTTTTCGCCAATTGCTTACTTAACGAAAATTGTGACTCAAGATTTTTCGCCACCACCAATAAGCCCGAGGTATCTTTATCGATGCGGTGCACTAAACCTGCGCGCGTGAGTTCTGAAGATTTAGGATAGTGGTATAGAATCGCATTGACCAATGTCCCTGTGCTATTTCCAGCACCCGGATGTACAACCATACCGACGGGCTTATTGATCACCATAATATCGTCATCTTCATAGACAATATTCAGGGGAATATCTTCAGGTAGGCTACGAGTTTGCGCTTCTAGCTCAACTTCTAAGGTCAACAGCTCAGTACCTTCACATTTGTACTTTGGTTTCACAGTGTTACCATTGACCAACAAATGCCCTTCTTTGAGCCACTGTTTGAGTTTTTCACGAGAAAAATCAGTCCAAACCAGTGCAGAAACCTGATCGATACGCTGTCCTAAATAGCTTTCATCCAATTGAAATTGCAACGATAAACGTGTTGCAGTTGAGTCTGAAGTATGGTTATCTGCATCCTCAGAATCTTCAAGTAAATTGAAATCAGTTTCAGGGAAATTAGAATTGGAAGATTGTGCTTGACTCATTTGCTCATTCAGACAAAAGTGGTTTAATAGTTCAATTGTAGCTCATTGCCCGTATTAACAGAGGAATTTTTATGTCGCTACCAAAATATAAAATGACAATGCTTGCTCTAACGATCGGCATTGCATCGGCAATGGTAGGCTGTAGTAGTAATCCCAAGAAAGAAGTGGTTGACACAGGTCCACAGTCAAGCGAACAGGTTTATATCGAAAAAGCAAAAAAAGCGCTTGATCGTCACCAATATACAGATGCGGCAAAACACCTTGAAGCATTAGAAACCTATTACCCGACAGGGAACTATGCACAGCAAGCACAACTTGAACTATTGTATGTAAAGTTTCAGCAAAAAGACTATGAAGGTGCAATTGCACTTGCAGACCGTTTTATTCGTATGAACCCGCAACATCCGCAAGTTGACTACGCTTACTATGTTCGTGGTGTATCGAACATGGAGCAAAACTATAATGGCTTGCTTCGTTATACCTCTTTAAAGCAGTCTCATCGTGATGTGAGCTATTTAAAAGTGGCGTATCAAAATTTCGTCGACTTCATCCGTCGCTACCCTTCTAGTGAATATGCTGTCGATGCAGCACAGCGTATGAAGTTTATCAGTCAGGAATTGGCTGAAAGTGAAATGAATGCAGCACGTTTTAACGTGAAACGTAAAGCATGGTTAGCTGCTGTAGAGCGTTCACTTTGGGTGGTTGAACATTACCCACAAGCCCCACAAGTACCAGAAGCATTAGCAACGATTGCTTATGGTTATGACAAATTGGGCGATACAGCGACTTCACAACAATATATTCAAGTGTTGAAACTAAACTATCCAAAACTGGTGAAGTCAGATGGCTCGGTCAATATGCGTGCAGCACGTAGTGAAGGTAGCTTCCTTAACCGCGCAACACTAGGGATTTTTGGTCAAGAAGCTCAAACCATGAGTGAGCAAAATGCCACTGAAGTTGAAGCACCTGAAGAAAAACGCAGTTTGACCAATCGTTTAAGCTTCGGCTTATTGGATCGTCCAAAAACCGAAAATACCGAGTCAACTGAACCAGCTGAATAATATCACTACAGTTAGAGTCGATTTTTCACCAAGGGCAAGTTAGAATACTTGCCCTTTTGTCTTTTCATGATTTGCTTAATCAGATAGATTAAAAGGTATACAATACGTCAAAGAGCATGACTCATTCTACTTCTGCGTATACATTGCATTGCTGAACTCGTTTTAATTCACGAACTGCACTAACTGACCTCATTGATAGACAGAAAATACAGCATGGCCATTCCTCAACATACCATTGATCAAATCTTAGATCGCACCGATATTGTCGATGTGATTGGTCAGTTTGTGAAATTGAAAAAGACTGGACGCACCTATTCAGGTTGCTGCCCTTTTCATCAGGAAAAATCGCCTTCTTTTCATGTCTATCGCGATAAACAATATTTTCACTGCTTTGGTTGTCAGGCCAATGGGAATGCCATCCGTTTTTTAATGGATATTGGCAGTCGAAACTTCATCGAAGTGATGAAAGATTTATCTAGCCAAACTGGTATTGAACTACCTAAAGACAATCACGATTCCAATAAACTCAAATATAAACGTGAATCAAAACCTAAACCTATTGTTCAAGCTGCTCAAAAAAACAATACCGCAGAACAAATCAATACATCTAAACAAACAAAATCAGAAAATCCCCCAAGCCACAATAGCTTTGAGCATGATCCCTTTGCCGAATTTCAAAATACCGAAGAAGCCTTCTATGGCAACGACCCTTTTGCACATTTTGATCAAATCAATGAGGGTTTTGAAGATGTACCGCAAGACGGTAACCTCTATGACTTACTAGAAAATGTCGCCCAGTTTTATGAGCAGCAACTTCCGTTTAGTCCACTGGGTCAAACCTACTTTAAACAACGTGGTCTGAGTGCAGAAACGATTGCCTACTGGCGCTTAGGCTATGCACCTGAAGATTGGCAACATCTGGAAAAAGCCTTTCCACAAGATATTGAAGGCCTCAAACTCCTTGGTTTGATTCGGACCAGTGACAGCGGTCGTGACTTTGATTTACTACGTGAACGGGTAATTTTCCCAATTCGTGATGCCAAAGGCCGTGTGGTCGGCTTTGGTGGTCGTGCCTTAAATGACGAAATTAAACCCAAATATATCAACTCACCTGATTCAGAAGTTTTCCATAAAAATCAGTTGCTGTATGGCTTATATGAAGGCCGTAAACAAAAGGCTCAAGACTGGCTCATGGTTGAAGGTTATATGGATGTCATTGCCCTACAGCAATATGGCATTCATGGCGCTGTAGCAACTTTAGGAACAGCCAGCAATACCGAACACCTCAACATTTTATTTAAACAAAATAGCCGTATTACTATCGCTTTCGATGGTGATGCCGCAGGTCAAAAAGCCGCTCGTCGTACCCTTGAAATTGCACTGCCACTGCTCAATGACGGTCGTGAACTGAAGTTCTTTGTCTTACCGAATGACCACGATCCTGACTCACTGATTCGTCGTGAAGGCATTGAAAATTTTCGACGTTTGCTGGATACCTCTCCACTGTTGTCAGAATTTGTCTTTGCCCATTTGACGCAAAACCATAACGTGACCTCGCCTGAAGGGAAAAGTCAGGTCATGGGTGAACTGAGGCAGTTGACCGAGTTATTACCCAAAGGTGGATCATATCGCTATCTTTTACAGCAATATTTCCGTGAAAAACTCGGTTTTAGCCGTAAATGGCAACCACAAGTTAACAATGACGCCTCTTTAAGTTTTAGTACCAAAATTGATGCTGAAGAATATGTGATTGCGATTTTGATCAATCACCCTTATCTGTATATTCACTTTGAGCCTTTACGTGCTTTAGTGTCTCAAGATTTATTGCTCTATCATATTTTGAGCATTTTCAATGTGATTTTTGATGAGCTGCCTGATGACCCAGAGCTGTCAACGTATTATGTACTCGGTGCATGTGCAGCACATCATCATGAATTGCAGCATATTTTAGAACACGCCAATATCAGCGACTATACCTCTTCGCCTGAACAAGCCGATAAACTCGCAGCGGATTTATCCATCAAACTGCAATATCAATTCCTGCAACTAAAAATTAAATCCAATAAATTTTCTAGCCTTGCTGAAATGCGTAATTTAAAACAACGGATTTATGATATTGATAAAAAAAGATCGCTCACCTTACTTGAAGATTAATCCTAAACTTCAAGTGATGAGCGACCTTTTAATCTGTATTTCGACTTTAATTACTTATTAAATTATTTCTTCGGCTTACGACGGTGTTCCGCCACATGCGCCAAATCTTGTTCCAACATCTCAAAATAGGCAGGATCTTCTGCCGTTGCCGCGTGACGCAGCACAATTGAAGTTGGATGGAGCAATTTTTGTGTTAGACGATGAGAAAATTCCTGCATCACTTTGGCTACATCTTCACCTTTTGCAATACGGCCCAGTGCAAGAGCCAGTTCTTCCTGACGTAATGATTCACCATGTTCACGGTAAGCATGAATGGTTGAACCGGCAAGATTGACCTTTTGTTGCGTGATTAACTCTGTCACCAGTTGATTCACCATGACTTCAGCTTCAACTGCTGCTTGGCGACGTTGTGCCAAATTTTCTTCAATCACGGTTTGCAGGTCATCAACACCATACAAATACACGCCATCCAAACTTTCAACTTTGGCCTCAATGTCACGTGGAACGGCTAAATCCACCATCAACATTTGCTTATAACGACGCTTTTTCAGCGCAGCTTTGACATCTGCAAAATGAATGACTTGATGTAAACTACCGGTACAACTTGAGATGACATCGGCACGATGTAAGTTTTCAGCCAAGGCATCAAAATCAATAATTTCAACTTCAACACGATGCGCAATTTCTTGCGCTAAGACTTCCGCACGAGCACGAGTTCGGTTGCAAATAATAATTTTTCCCACACCCATTTCGGCCAAATGCTTCGCCACTAAGCTATTCATTTCACCGGCAGCAACCACCAAAACGGTTAACTGTTCAGGTTTACTAAAAACTTGCAGTGCCAATTGTGCAACGGCATAGCCCATTGAAACAGCGTGACTGCCTACTGCAGTTTCCGAACGGACACGTTTGGCTGCATAAAAGGCATATTCAAAAATTCGGTTTAAATTGGCTGAGACAGTTTCTGCATCTTTGGCGAGCGAGAGTGCAGTTTTCACTTGGCCTAAAATTTGTGGCTCACCCAACATCAG
The DNA here is from genome assembly GCF_050285345.1 of Acinetobacter sp. Lineage (GTDB taxonomy): Bacteria > Pseudomonadota > Gammaproteobacteria > Pseudomonadales > Moraxellaceae > Acinetobacter. Next base: position 3,642 of record NZ_JBLZXR010000119.1, on the reverse strand, counting down.
TGAATCCAAGCCACTCGCGACACGCATCAAGTGCGTGACTGCTTGTGCATTTTCGTAGCGATATACATGATTTGACAACAGCTTTACATCAATACCATTTGATTGGGCGAGCCAATTCAATACCATATCTGCATTTTCAGACATGGCATACACTTCGGTACGATTACATGTAGACACCACCACCATGTCATTCAATTCAGGTGTATGGCTTTGCTGTTCCAGCAATGCAGTTAACTTTTCAGGGTTAAAAGCAATTTGCTCACGCAGCTCTACAGAGGCGGTTTGATGGTTGACACCCAATGCAAAGAAAGACATATCAGATCATCATTTCGCTAAATTTATGCTATTGTGCAACATCGGTGTCATAAAAAGCATTACTTGGATCAAGAAAAATTGCGTCTAACAAATAGCCGACTAAGCGGCCAGACAATAAAGCAGTATTCTACCACACTCTTACTTGTCGGTAGCATGGCTTCTACTGCCCCTATTCGGGCTGTGGGGGAAGTTTACCATGCAAATTCAGGATATGATGCAATTAAACAAAGTATGATTGCCGAGTTTGCCTTAGCTTATAACGACATTCCGACTGCTTTGCATAACTACACCGTGCTGGCCATTAAAAGTAAATCAAGCATGGTCAAACAACGTGCCTTAAATGTTGCGATTGAACAAAACGACTTACGTGCAGCCTTAGACATTGCTACCCATTGGGTTGTCCAAGAACCTGAAGATGTCCCTGCATTATTTTATTTATCACATATTGCATTAAAAGCCCATGAATATGAACTGGCCGCGGAAACACTCGATAAAATATTAACCATCGACCCGAATGCCGACTTAGAACAAATTCTGGCTGGGATTTCCCCAGAATCACCTGAGGATCGTGCTTATCTAATTCAAGCACTCACGGCCAGCAAAGAAAAAACCAATCCTTCCATCTTAGTTTTGGTGGCTGGCTTACAGGCGCAAAATGGAGAAATCGCCGATGCTCTCAACACCATTAATTTAGCACTCAAAAAACGCCCAAAAGTCACTGGTTATATCCTAATGAAAGCCAACTTACTGTTGGCTTTGGGAGATGAAGACGAGACCTTAAAATGGTTTGAAAAATCCAGTCGTAAACACCGCAACAATATGGAAGTCCGACTGGCTGAAGCTAAATATTTAATTAAGATTAACCAATCTGAACCGGGTTTAGAAAAACTTGAAGACATTTTAAAGAAGTGGCCAAAAGCTGAAGAAGCGCTATTTATGGCGGGTCTGACCAGTATTGACCTTGAATTATATGAAAAAGCAGAAAAATATTTAGTTGAATTGCGTTATTCAACTCAATATCAAAATGAAGCCTACTACTATTTGGCGGTCAATGCCGAACGTAAAGAGCATTTTGAAACAGCCAAAGCCTATTACCGTTTGGTGGACGGCAGTCTTTATACCGTGTCACGCCGTAATATGATTAATATTTTTGCACAGCAAAATAAGCTACCTGATGCTTTACGCTTTTTGACGCAAGAACGGGTGAATTATCCACAGCATGCCAGTTTCTTATATCTTGCACAGGCTGATATTTTAAAGCGCATGAACAATAAAAAAGCCGCGATTCGTTTACTCGATGAAGCGGTGCGAAACTTACCTGAAGATCCAGAGCTAATTTACTCCGAAGTGCTGCTGCTTGATGCGCATCAAGACAAAGATAAACTGGATAAGCTGCTCAAACAATTACTGGAAATTGAGCCGAATAGCCCCACTTATCTGAACGCTTATGCTTATACCCTAGCGGTACAAAATAGACGTCTAGATGAAGCACGTAAATATGTCGAACATGCGCTGGAATTTGCCCCTGAACAAGCCTCCATTTTAGATACCTTAGGCTATATTTGCTATCTACAAAATGACTTCAGCACTTCTGCTTCGGTGCTTGAAAAGGCTTATGAACTCAGCAACAGTATTAAAATTGGGATTCGCTATGCACGCTCAGTTTTCATGCTCGGCGATATGTCAAAATTTGACGCGTTGTTACAACAACTCCAACAAAAATATCCGAATGATCCGCAATTAGAACAGCTGAATTCGCTATTGTTACCCCTACAAATGAAAAAGAGTTAAAGACCTTTTATGTATCTCACTTCAAAACTGGGGCTATCTACCCTGACCTGTTGTGCATTATTTTTTACTGGTTGTCAGCCATATATACAACCCCAAACACCTGTGCCAACGCCTGAAGAAATTGCAGCCAATCAATTTAACCTGCAAGGTAAAATTGGTGTACGCACCCCACAACAAACTGGTAGCGCATTTTTTACCTGGGTCCAAGACCGTGATGAGTTTGATATTGAGCTCAGCGGAATTTTAGGTGTAGGCAAAACTCAAATCAGTGGTAAACCTGGCGATGTACAACTGAACAGTGCAAAAACTGGTCTGATCGAAGCAGCAACACCTGAAGAATTATTAGAACGTGCAACCGGCTGGCAAGCACCAATTACCCATTTGGTTGATTGGGTACAAGCTCGCCCTGCCACGACGCAAGCCAAAATTGAACGTGATACAGCACAGCGTCCACTACAAATCATTGAAGATGGCTGGACGGTAGATTTGAGTTATAACGAAGCTGCAAACTTGCCGAATAAATTAATTTTGAAACAAGCGCTTGAGTCTGGTAAGGAAAACCGTATTACAATGGTGATTCAAAATCGTTAATTTCTTTGATTAAGCTGACTTATGACTTCTGTAATTCGTGTTCCTTCTCCTGCAAAACTGAATTTGTTTTTGCATATCACTGGCCGCCGTGAAAATGGCTATCACGAATTACAAACCATTTTCCAGCTGATTGATTTGTACGACTGGCTTGAATTTAGCCCGTTAGACTATTCATCAGAAACTAATTTGATTCAGATTGATGGCTTAAATGATGTTCAACTTGAGCAAAATTTAATTTATCGTGCTGCAAAAATACTCGAGCCCTTTGCACAACACCGAACGGCACAAAAAATCCACATCGAAAAAAGTATTCCGATGGGTGCAGGACTCGGTGGTGGCTCTTCCAATGCCGCAACGACGCTGATCGTGCTGAATAAAATTTGGCAATGTGGACGAAATACTGAGCAACTGGCTGCATTGGGTTTACAACTTGGTGCAGATGTTCCAGTCTTTGTTCATGGCTTAAATGCGTGGGCAGAAGGCATCGGTGAATACTTAACATTCATAGATTTAGCTCAAAAGCAGTACATTGTGTTAAAACCTGACTGTTTTATCAGCACTCAACTGCTTTTTTCACAAAAAACGTTGACAAGAGACACGAAGCCTACTAAATTTTGCGGCTATCAGGAATCACCATCTGATTTTGGAAATAACTTTGAGCCAGTGGCAAGAAGTTTATATCCCGAAGTCGATGAAGCGATGCAGTATTTAGATCAGTTCGGTACAGCAAAGCTTACAGGTACAGGTGCTTGTGTTTTTACTGAAGTAACTGAAAATATGAATATTGATGACATTTTAAAAAATGCGCCATGTAAATCTTACTTGGTTCAGAGTTTAAAAGAATCACCATTACGTCATTTTAAAGTTTGATAGGGGTATCGCCAAGTGGTAAGGCACCGGGTTTTGATCTCGGCATCCGTTGGTTCGAATCCAGCTACCCCTGCC
>NZ_JBLZXR010000118.1:0-36955 GCF_050285345.1 Acinetobacter sp. | reverse complement strand
CAGTCGTTTTAAATTCTCAATTAGGTAATCCTCCTTTACAGTTGGAAAACTTAATTAAAAGTTGAGATTGGCGTATTAGATAAATTTTCCATATATCAAATACAATGCTCAAACTCATCTACTACGTTCCCGACTCACATCTTGAATCTACCAAACTTGCCATATTTGAAGCAGGTGCAGGTGGGATAGGCAATTATGAACATTGCGCTTGGCAAGTACTTGGCACGGGGCAGTTTAAACCCGTCAAAGGTGCTAATCCATTTATTGGAGAGCTAGATGCTTTGGAGCATATTCCAGAATGGCGGGTAGAAACCATCGTACCTGAAGAAAAGGCACGTACCGTGGCGAGAGCGTTAAAGACGAGTCATCCTTATGAAGAGCCTGCATTTGAGTTTATTCAAATGCTCAATATTGAATTTTAAGTTATTGCTCAATCGCAAATGGATACCAAAATTTAACTATCATCGCGTAGACGTAGTCTTACTTTTCATGGGCGACATCCTTGTCTCCATCTGTGTATCAAAATGTGGTGTAACTTGGCTGGATAAGCAAAAATTAAACCTTCTGAATAAACAGCTCGCGGTCGAAACGATACTGTGGAAAGAACACGCCATCCGCAGCACGTTCACCCGCACCAATCACCATCACTGGATATTGCTGAGCATTTAACCCTAAAATTTGACGTACTAACGGCTCATCAAAACCTTCCATCATACAGCTGTCAAAACCATAAGCACGTAAAGCTAAAACTAAGTTTTCACAGGCTAAAGCTGTGGTTTTGCTTGCCCAAAGTTTCGCATCCGCTTCATTAAAGGCTGTTACAGGCAATTGCTTATCAAAGCTACGTGCAACTTTAAAAGCGACTTTCTTAAAGTTACCCAGTGCATTGAAGTAACCGGTTTTATAGTTATAAGGAATGAACTTGTAATACTTCTGCACGGCAGCAGGCGCTTCAGGAAATGGAAATTCGGAAATATTACGTTTTGCCATTTCATCCACGCGATCGGTGCGTGCGACACAGACGATCAATTCAGATGCTGTTTTTGCTGCTAATTGACCTAAGCAGGCTTTCACCAGTTGTTTCTTTTTACTTGGGTTTTGAACCACATAAAAAGTCCAAGGCTGTAAATTTGATGAATTTGGCGCAAGCAGTGCCAAATCTAAACATTCATCAAGTACATCACTTGGAATCGGAGTTTTGGTAAATTTACGTACAGAACGGCGGCTTTGAACGACTTTTTTAAAATTTTCGATATCAATGCCTTCAGGCGCAGGTTCAAAATAACGTTTCTTTTCAGCTTTTACTTGTTTAGTCATGGTGATAAATCCGATGATGATTTTTAAATTTTAATGGGGATCAAATATGAAAAAACCACTTAACTTGAATAGCTAAGTGGTTTTCAGCTCAATAAAAATAAACTTAGTTAAATTGAGAAAAATCAGGTTTACGTTTTTGCATAAAGGCCGCAACTGCTTCCATCATTTCTGGTGAACCCACGCGATCCATAAAGATCTCTGCTTCATGGTCAATCCATGCCACGATTTCATTTACATTGTGTTTCATCAATGCTTTAGACTGAACCAGTGATGCCAAAGGCAATGCAGATAATTGCGCAGCTTTCTTCGCGGCTGCAGCATAGACATCTTCTTCAATGCTATTTACCAGATTTGCAGAAACCGCAGTTGCACTGTCAAATTTCTGCGCAGTTAAAAGCAATTCAGCTGCTTTGTGATAGCCAGCTTGTTCTACCAAGAGTTTGCTTGAAGCACCTTCAGGTGAAAGGCCAAGGCTGACAAATGGAATTTGGAATAGCGCGGTATTGTCGCTATAGACCAAATCACAGTGCAAAAGAATCGTTACCCCAATACCAATCGCAACACCACGTACCGCAGCAATTAGTGGTTTAGAAAATTTCGCTGCAGATTTGAGTAAAATAAATGGAGCACCTTCAGAAGCAGGGGCTTGCCCTTTTTGTGCAGCAGATTTCATAAAATCTTGCATGTCATTGCCTGCTGTAAAGTCAGCATCTTCACCACGTAAAATCACAGCACGGACAGCACTGTCTTGGTCGGCTTCATCCAGCGCTTTGGCAATCCACAAATAGAGTTCGCTGTAGAGTGCATTTTTTGCCTGTGGGCGGTGAATGGCTAAAGTCAGTACGCCATTGTCTAAATTCGCATTCAAATGTTCATGAGGTTGTTGAATACAGCTCAGTGTCATCGTACTATCCTTGCTTTAAAGTTCGTTTTGATTTTATGCCCGACATTATGTCGCATATTTTGGTGTGTGGCACAACTGTTCAGTTCATAAAAAGTTTGATTTGATATGAAATATACATTCGATTATTTAGTGTTCATTGGTCGCTTTCAGCCTTTTCATCTGGCACATTTGCAAACGATAAAAATTGCACTAGAACAAAGTCAAAATGTGGTTTTGGCATTGGGTTCGGCACAATTTGAACGCAATATTAAAAATCCTTTTCTTGCGACTGAACGTGAACAAATGATTCTGTTGAATTTTTCAGCAATCGATCAACAGCGCATTAAATTTGTCCATGTGATTGATGTCTATAATGATGAAAAATGGCAAAAGTTAGTGAAGTCTTTGGTGGCAGAAATTGTGGAAGAGGGCGCCAAAGTCGGTCTGATTGGGCATTTTAAAGATGATTCCTCTTACTATTTAAAATTTTTCCCTGAGTGGGAAATGGTGGAGCTGGACAGTCTTGTCGGTTCAATATCGGCAACGCCAGTACGAGAAGCCTATTATCGTGGCGACATTCAATTGGACGCTTTTCCACAAGGCACCATCGATTTTTTGCGTACATTTCAACACACTGACATTTATAAACAACTTCAACACAAATTTATGACTCAGGATAAAACTAACCTGAATTAAAAACCGTTAATATTCAAGAAAACACAGCTAAGAATTTGGCCTGTGCAATGGATGGTTAATCGTTTCAGGAGAAGTTTATGTTACAGCGTCGGACTCATTTCGCTCATGTTTTAACTGTGATGGTGTTTGCCGCTGCACCACAGTTAAATGCAGCTGAATGGACGCTTACGCCTTCAACGCAGGTGACTTTTGGGATTAAGTCGGTGGGGCTATCCATTGTTGAAGGTAAATTTAATAAAGTCCAATCTGAACTTAAATTTGATCCTGAAATTCCACAAAAGGGCACCACAGAACTGGTTTTGGATGTAGACAGTTTAAGTTTGAGTAATCCGAGTTTAAAAGGGTTGATTCTCAGCAGTGAGTTTTTTGATGCTGAAGAATTTAAACAGGTTAGATTTACCAGTAAGCAAATTAAACCGATTGCCTATGCGCGTTATCAAATTACTGGCGACTTAACCATACGCGGTGTGACCAAACCGGTCAGCTTTGACACGATGATGAATCCCAATATAAACAATCCAAGGTTGATGGATATTCAGTCGAATACCACGATTAACCGCAGTGATTTTGGTATGCGTAAAGCATTGGGTGGTGTTGGTGAACAAGTGAATATTCAGTTAAAAGGACAATGGAAAGTCAATTAAGTTGGAATGATAAATTGGTCTTAACCCATATGATCTTTTGCATATTGCTTCAGCAACGTGGTTAATTTTTCCAATTGATGCGATTGCTGCTTCCAATGATGCCAATATAAAGGTATTTCGATGCCCAGTTCAGTTGAAACTTCTAACAGTGTTTCTGTATTTAAAAACATTTTATTTTGAAAATCAGGTAACCATCCATAACCTAAGCCCATGGTGATAGCATCGACAAAAGCAGTAGATGAGGGAATAAAGTGATGTGGGTATTGTGAAGGATTTAGGCCAAATTTTTTCGAAATAGTATGTGCATGCATTTGGTCTTTTTCATTAAAAATGATTGCGGGTGCGGATCGTAGAGCATCTCTGGTCACGCCTTGGCTAAACCATTGCTTTGTAAACTCTGGTGTTGCAACAAAGCGATAGTACATAGTTCCCAAATACTCCGCGATACAGCCTTTCATTGGTTGTGACTCAGTGGTGACACAGGCGTTGACTAGGCCTGTTTCAAGTAAATGATGCGTTTGCGATTGATCATCGACCTGAAAATGGATCAGGATTTTTTCTTCAAGTAAGACATCTTTGAGCAATGGCAGCAACCATGTGGCTAATGAATCGGCATTGGTCGCAATATTAATTTGATAAAAAGAATTCGCTGTTTTTCCGGTTAAATTTTGCATGAAGTTATGTTCAAGCAATTTACTGTGTTGCAAATAATGTAATAAGGATTGACCAGCTTGGGTTGTACGACAGGGTCGCTCACGAATAATTAAAACATGACCTAAATTTTTTTCTAAAGTTTGCAGTCTTAAGGTCACGGCAGATGGCGTAATATTTAAGCGAATAGCTGCTTGTTCAAAACTACCTGTCTCTGCAATGGCTAGAAATGCTTCACTATGTTTGCTTTGCAACATACTCAATCCTAACTTTAAATATGCCTCATTTTCACTTTCTAAGTAAAAAAAGCATATCTGGGAGTAAACTTAAAATAAGAAAAACTTAGTTATCTTTAAATTTATTTAGAAATACTTATTTTTAGCAATAAACTCAGATAATAGCAATATTCATTTAAAGCTTTGAAAGTGTGATCAAAAAATGTTGCAAAGTTACATGCAGGGTTTAGCGGTGGGGTTTAGTTTAATTATTGCGATTGGTGCGCAAAATGCGTTTATTCTCAAGCAAGGACTTAAAAAGCAGTATGTTTTTTGGCTCTGTACGATTTGCGCAGCATCTGACTCAATTCTTATTTTATTGGGGGTATTTGGATTTTCCCAATTAGTTGAAAGTCATCCTGAAATTGTCAATGGAGCAAAATATTTGGGAGCAACTTTTTTATTGATCTATGGTGCGCAGCATTTTATTCAAGCCTTTAAAACATCGGCAAGCTTATTACCGAGTGAAAATAATGAAACTCAACTCTTTAAAATGCTTTGCATTTGTTTGGCTTTAACATGGTTAAATCCGCATGTCTACTTAGATACCGTGGTACTGATGGGTTCTATTTCGACAAAGTTTGAATCGACCGCACTTTATTTTGCGAGTGGCGCAATTACTGCTTCTTGGGTATTTTTCTTTGCTCTAGGTTTTGGTGCACGTTTCTTATTACCGATTTTTCAAAACACAACGGCATGGAAAATTCTAGACTTTATCATTGCTCTTGTCATGTGGGGAATTGCGATATCGTTACTCGTTTAAATTGCTCAATAATAAAGATAAGACCTGCGCCTGATGATAAAAAAGGGCAGGTCTTACTAAGCATTAAACAGCTTGCAATGCTTTTAAATCTTCCAGCACTTGTTCAGCATGTCCCGCAGCTTTCACTTTACGGTATTCTTTGACTAATGTACCGTTATGGAAAATGAAGGTTGAGCGTTCAATACCCATGACCTTTTTGCCATACATATTTTTTTCTTTAATCACATCAAAGTGATTGCACAAAACTTCTTCTTTATCACTGATGAGATTAATTGTCAGATTTTGCTTTTCGGTAAAGTTTTGGTGCGCTTTTACCGAATCGCGAGAAATACCAATAATCGTGCTGTTCAATGCGTCAAATTGATCTTTCAGGCATGAAAAGCCTATCGCTTGTGTGGTACAGCCCGGAGTTGAATCTTTCGGGTAAAAATACACAATCAACCATTCGCTGTTCAGCTCAGCAAGATTAATTTCGCCTGTAGTGGTTGGGAAAGTTTGATTGAGTAAAGTCATATCGGACATGGAGCTTCCTTTTCAATATTTACTGATGTTCTAATTTAAGTGGTAAAAAAGCATAATCACCATGATACAGAATTTCACCTTTGCTAACAGGAATTGAATTTTTAAATAATGCTCCATTTAGCATAGGTATATGAAATTCAGTATTTTCATTACACAGGTCAATTTCACGATTGATGAAGGCGTGGATAGGGTCCTGTATCAAAACTTATCCCAAACTCTTCACTGTTATGCCAAGCATTAAATTCATTCATAAGCGGTAATGAATTTTTCTCTTTGTTGGTGGTTTTCCATATGTGGTGTGCATAATTCCTATGCTTTAGCGCATAAAAAAGCCTGCATGTGCAGGCTTTTTGCTTTAAAAGACTTATTTTTTCGCTTGAGCAGATTTCATCGCTTCTTCAGTGAGGTTTTTTAATTTACCTGTTAACTGAGGGCCGAAACATGCTTGTAAGTCTTTATTTTGTTTTTGAACAAAAGCGAGTGTTGCAGGGCTTTTCTTCTGGTTAATTGTGCTTTGGATTTCCCATTTTTGAGCATTGGTTAAACGACCATCTGCTTCAACAGCACAAGAACAGTATTTACTAACTTCAGCAGCAGTTAGTTTTTTACCTTTACCAGTTTCTTCTTTACAAACATTAATTAACGCAGATTTTACGTTAGTGCTCTTATAGGCTTGTTGAAGCTTGTCGTTGTCAGCGTGTGCAACAGAAGCAAACAACGCAGCTGCAGAGAATGCAGCAGAAAGAATAATGTTTGATTTTAAATTTTTCATAAACCCTACCTTGTTATTTCGGTATGTAACGTGTCGGATCTTCAACACCCGCATCTGCAAAACCTTGTTTACGCAGACGGCAGCTATCGCATTTACCGCAAGCACGACCTTGGTCATCTGCCTGATAGCAAGACACCGTTTGACTGTAGTCTACGCCATGTTCTATGCCTAAGCGAATAATATTTGCTTTAGATAAATGTAACAAAGGCGTCTCAAATTTAAGCGGTTTTCCTTCTATACCGACTTTGGTTGCAAGGCGAGCCATGTTGGCAAAAGCCTCAATAAACGCAGGGCGGCAGTCTGGATAACCTGAATAATCAACCGCATTAATCCCAATCACAATCGCTTGGGCATCAAAAACTTCGGCCGCAGCTAGGGCATAAGACAAGAAAATGGTGTTACGTGCTGGAACATAAGTTACAGGAATACCATCTTGTTCATGATCTGGCACTTCAATACTATGGTCGGTTAATGCAGAACCACCTAAGTTACCTAAATCAATATTAATGACACGATGTTCGATACCCGCTTGCTGAGTTAATGCACGAGCAGCATCTAACTCTGTGGTCGAACGTTGACCATACATAAAACTTAAAGCGATACATTCATATCGCGCTTGAGCCCAAGCTAAACATGTAGTTGAGTCTAAGCCACCAGACAATAAAACTATGGCACGAGGGCACATATGCATTACTCCAATATATCTTTAAAACTTAACGACCAGTTTCATCGTTCCAAAGCAATTTATGTAACTGCAATTGGAAACGAACAAGGAGATGGTCTTCTAAAATCCATTGAGCTAAATCACGTGCAAGTTGTGGTAAACGTACAGCACCTTTTTCAACGGCAAAAGCAGGAGAGAACCAGATGGTGCTGACTTTTTTACTTAATTGATATTCAACAACTTGCTGTTTAGCCCATTCATAATCTTCGCGATTACAAATAACAAATTTAATTTGATCGTGTTGAGTCAAATACTCGAAGTTACTCAATAAATTTCGTGCAACTTCACCCGAAGTCGGGGTTTTTAAATCAAGTACTTTTGAAACACGTGGATCGACCTTAGATACATCTAAAGCACCACTGGTTTCTAGTGAAATTTCACAGCCTAAATCGGCAAGGCGCGTCATTAAGGGTAGTGCGTTCGGTTGAGCAAGCGGCTCACCACCCGTCACGCAAATATACGGTGTTTTAAAATCAAGGGTGGTCTGAATAATTTCTTCTAATGATTTGCGCTCGCCACCTTCAAAGGAATAGGTCGTGTCGCAATAAGTACAACGCAATGGACAGCCTGTGAGGCGAATAAATACGGTTGGTAAACCCGCAGCATTTGCTTCACCTTGCAATGAATAAAAAATCTCCGTGATACGTAAACCCGCAGACGGATCAGAAACAGGAATAGCGGAAGAACGAAGCGTACTCATAACAAAATTAACCACATATAGAAAAACAAAAATCTCTACGATCATTTCTGACCGTAGAGACGAGGAGCACGAATGCCCCGTATAAATTTAAAACTTAGTCTTCGCGCAATAAGTCGTTCAGACTGGTTTTAGCACGTGTTTTAGCATCCACTTTCTTCACGATGATTGCAGCATAAAGGCTGTAAGTACCACATTTAGAAGGGAGGCTGCCAGAAACAACCACAGAACCCGTAGGTACACGGCCGTAGTGAATTTCGCCAGTTTCACGGTCATAAATCTTTGTCGATTGACCAATGAACACGCCCATCGAAATGACAGAACCTTCTTCAACTATAACACCTTCAACAATCTCAGAACGTGCACCGATGAAGCAGTTATCTTCAATGATGGTTGGGTTGGCTTGAAGCGGCTCAAGAACACCACCAATACCGACACCACCAGATAGGTGTACATTTTTACCGATTTGAGCACATGAACCAACCGTTGCCCATGTATCGACCATTGTACCTTCATCAACATAAGCGCCGATGTTGACATATGACGGCATTAATACAACATTTTTTGCCTGGAAAGAACCTTTACGTGCAACCGCAGGAGGAACAACACGCACGCCAGCAGCTTTAAACTGTGCTTCAGTCCAATCACCAAACTTAGTCTCAACTTTGTCGTAGAAGCGAAGATCACATGCTTCCATTGGTTTGTTGTCATTGAGCTTGAATGATAACAATACTGCTTTCTTAATCCATTGGTGAACAATCCATTCACCATCAATTTTTTCAGCAACACGTAATGAACCATTATCAAGACCAGCAATAACTTCTTCAACAGCTTGACGGATTTCAGCAGAGCAGTCTGCTGCTGTGAAATTCGCTCGGTCTTCAAACGCTTGTTCAATGATTGTTGAAAGCTGAGACATGTTCTTCTATCCAGAAAAAAATTTTCCAAAGATTTTACACTAAAAATCACTCAAAACTGATGAAAAAACAGCGCGGGATTGGAATTAATTGTGAAACATTTACAAAAAGTACCAATTAGCTAAAACAGAGATAAACGATGAGTCTAAAAATGAGAAAGGAAACACATAAAACTGACAATTTATAATCAGTCATTGATTATGATCCATCTACAAAAAGTAAAAAATCATTATGAATCAATGTTGAAATCAAATTGTATCAAAAGTTAACAAAAAGTCAGTAATTTTGCATAAAACTTGGGCCAAGTTTCCTTTTAACATGGTCATATAACAAGACTGTAGAAATTTTAAGAACAGTTTACTTTGAGGAGAAGCACATGAAATCATTACATTTATTTACAGTTGCCACGATACTTGCTGCATGTGCAGGTACCGCAATGGCAGATACATCTGTTGTTCATGATGGATATGCGTTTGATCAAAACCAACTGATCCCGACCGGTGCTCGTTTAGAAGTGGGTACAACTGGTTATGGTGGTGCTTTACTTTGGACGGCTAACCCGTATGTTGGTCTTGCACTCGGCTATAACGGTGGTGATATTTCATGGTCTGATGATTTATCTGTAGATGGCGTAAAATACGACATGGATATGGATAATAGTGTTGCATATTTAAATGCTGAAATCCGTCCTTGGGGCGCAAGCACAAGCCGTTGGGCTCAAGGTGTATATGTTGCTGCAGGTGTTGGCTATATCGATACTGAATATGGTCTGAAATCAACTGCGGGACGTGGTGAGATTGAAATCGATGGTCAAGAAACTTCATTTGATCGTTTAAATGCTAAAGTGTCTTATGATAATGACATTGCCCCATATCTAGGTTTAGGTTTTGCACCTAAACTAAACAAAAACTGGGGAGTATTTGGTGAAGTCGGTGCTTACTACACTGGTAACCCAACTGCAAAACTAACATCTGTCGGTGGTACAGATGCTGACCGTGAGTTACTTACAGATCACCAACGTAATATTGAACAAGATGACAAATATGAATGGCTTCCAGTGGGTAAAGTTGGTGTCAGCTACCATTGGTAATTCATCGATTTAAATCGACTTAAAAAAACGAGCTTCGGCTCGTTTCTTTGTTTGGAGCGATATTAAACTTAAGAGCGATTAGAAGCGATGACCAATTTTTACGCCATAAACCCATGCATCGTTGTCAGCCACGGAAGATAATCCTGAAATTTGGGTTGTGTGGGATGTAGCTTCAATTTGTGGTTTTTTAAATTTGAGGTAGTACATGCCAGATGCAATAAATGTTGAAGGATTGAGGTTATACATGCCACCTAAACCAATGCCTTGATAACCATCACTAGGGTTAAGCGTGGAAGCAGGATTACCTGAACCCTGATCCCAGATATATTCTAAGCCAGTGATAAGTGTAGGATTAAGCTGATGAGCAAATCCAAATTTTCCAGACCATTGGTCTTTTTTATAGTCAATCAAATTAAGATGGGCCAATTCACGATATTGTGGATCCCTTGCAGCATAATCAAGTACCACCTCTAATTGCGGTGGTTGAATAATAAAATCTTGCCAATTCACCCAACGCACACTGCCATAGACTAAATTACGGGCACTAATACCTGTTTGAAACTCAAAATTGACAGACTGTGGTGTTTCAATGCGGGTATCTGTATCCGGCGTCAGGATAAATGGGCCATTTGAATATAAGGTTGATTCACTGGTCTGGTTTTTATGTTTGATTTTGGAACGATAGGTGAGGCTGGTTTTTAATGCATATTGTGGCAATTGATAACTTAGTCCGATTAACCAACCAAGCGCATCATCATTTTTAAATTTTGCATGATAGCCATTTAAAGCTTGGTATTGTTGGCCTGTGATTTCCAAATTTCCTTTGAAAGATTGCAGGCTTAATCCACTATAAAAATTCCATTGAGTATTGGGCTGAAAGCCAATTAACCCAGTCAAACTATGACTTTCAAAATTGATGTCTGCTGCTTCAATGTTGATTGTTGAGCCATCGGGTAGCGCAGGACTATATTGATAGCTGATATCTGTTTGATAGGGTTGTTCGTAAATAAGACCTGTTGAAATTTTGCTATGAGGCTGAAGTTTAAGTGCAAATTTTCCTGAAAATTCACGTTGTGCTAGGTTTCCGGTAGAGAAGTTTTGAACCCCTAATTCACTGATAATTTCTTTGAATTGCACATCGCCTTTGATATTGGTATCAATAATTGCCAAGTCCAGCTCGGCATAATTATTCGGTTCAAGAAAAGCTGAAATACTTTGATCGGATCGCTCAAGGCTTGCAGCATGTAGGGTTGGTATTGGGCAGACCATATATGCTGCCATAATGAGATATTGAGTTTTCATAATATTCTGGCATGTCTTTGTTTAGTGAAGAAATTATCATTTTTTCTTATATAGGTTACAGTGTATGTAAGAATTGAGAAAAAACCAACAAAGCATGAAAGGTGGAGTATTTTTTGATAAAAAAGAGGACACTTAAGTCCTCAAATTTTAAAAATATTTTTATTTTAACCTTCAGGATATGCAACTTTTTTTAGTGCTTTGATATCTGCCTCAGGTGAGCAAAGTGAAATAAACTCATAACCATAGCCGCGTAGTAAGTGACCTTTACGTACCGCAATCCAAGTTGTATTCACTCCAAAAATATCGGTTGGAATTTGTTTGAGTCGAAAGTCACGTTCTGGGTCATAGGCCACGTCATTGACAATGCCCACGCCCATATTAAGCTCAACATAGGTTTTGATTACGTCGGCATCCAGTGCGGACATCACGATATCCACATCCAAGCCTGCATCTTCAAAGGCTCTATCAATTTTTGAACGACCTGTAAAACCGCCGTGGTAGGTGATGATTGGGTAGTGGGATAAATCCTCAATATTGATATCTGCTTTTTGCGTTAATGGGTGGTTTTGTGGGGTAATAATGCTGTGTTGCCAGTTGTAGTAAGGCACGCTGGCAAGGTTATCTTCTGTGGTTAAAGATTCAGTTGCAATCCCAATATCGGCTTCACCTTGAAGTAGCATTTCGGTAATTTCAACAGGACTGGCTTGTTGTAAAATTAAATGAACTTTCGGAAACTCTTTTTTAAACTGGTTCACAATTGGCGGTAGAACATAACGTGCTTGCGTGTGTGTTGTAGCAATGGTTAAGGTGCCTTCATCCACTTTGTTAAAGTCATCTGCAAGGCGTTTAATATTGTCCGCGTCCACCAACATGCGCTCGACAATGCCCAATAAAGATTGGCCGGGTTCTGTTAAACCCAAAAGGCGTTTACCTTTACGAATAAACAACTGTACGCCCAGTTCATCTTCTAGGTCTTTAATATGCTTACTCACACCTGATTGTGAGGTGTACAGTGCTGCTGATGCTTCAGTTAAATTAAAATTCTGACGAACAGTTTCTCGAATAATTCTGAGTTGTTGAAAATTCATAATCTTTTACCTTAAAAGAGGATGGGGCTTTTTTGCCCCATCTTTTCGTCTTATGCCACTTGGTTTTCAAATAAGTGCAATGCCGTTGCACTTAACCAGACGGTTTGGTTTGGACGGAACTGATGTGCTTTCGCTTCATCTGATGTTAATGAAATTTCAATTAAATTACCTTGGCGATCATGCAGTTCGGCAATCACTTTGCCTGCAATCCAGAGTTCACGTACAAAGGTGGCTTGAATTGCATTATCTTGTGGTTGGGCATGAATACGCAACTCATCAGGACGAGCAAAGGCAATGACATCCCCTTGTGGTGCATTTTCAGGTTGAGGTAACTGAATACGGTCTTCACCAATGTGTATGACACCATTTGAACTTTGACCTTCAAAACGGTTGGCTTGACCCAAGAAGTCAAATACAAATGGAGTTGCGGGTTTTTCGTAAACTTCGCGTGGTGAACCAATTTGTTCAACATTACCTTTGTTCATCACGATAATTTGATCCGCAACTTCAAGAGCTTCTTCTTGGTCATGGGTTACAAAAATAGAGGTGATGTGTAGTTCGTCATGCAGGGTACGTAACCAACGGCGAAGTTCTTTACGCACTTTAGCATCGAGTGCACCAAAGGGTTCATCCAGAAGCAATACACGTGGTTCAACTGCAAGTGCACGTGCAAGGGCAATACGTTGACGCTGACCACCCGAAAGCTGTGCAGGATAACGATCGGCTAAAAAGCCTAACTGAACAAGATCCAGTAAACGTGTTACCCGCTGTTTGATATCTGCTTCAGAAGGGCGAGTAGCACGCGGACGTACACGTAAACCAAAGGCAACATTGTCAAATACGGTCATATGGCGGAACAGTGCGTAGTGCTGGAATACAAAGCCGACTTCACGTTCACGTACATGGACTTTAGTGGCGTCTTCGCCTTCTAAAATTACTTGGCCATTATCCGCAGATTCAAGTCCTGCAATGATACGAAGCAACGTAGTTTTACCACAGCCAGATGGGCCCAAGAGGGCAACGAGCTGACCATCAGGAAAGTCTAAAGAGATATTTTTAAGTGCATGGAATGCACCAAAGTGTTTTTCAATATTTTTAACTTGAATACTCATGAGGTCATTCCTTAAGAAACTTGTGAATCTTCTTTACGCTGGTCTTGTTTTTCCTGACGTATTTCAACCCATGTTTTTAAGATCAGGGTCACAATCGCCAAGAGTGCTAACAGTGAAGACACAGCAAAAGCAGCACTAAAGGTATATTCGTTATAGAGGATTTCGACGTGTAGAGGTAAGGTGTTGGTTTCGCCACGAATATGTCCAGAAACCACAGATACCGCACCGAATTCACCCATTGCACGGGCATTACACAGAATCACACCGTAGATTAAGCCCCATTTGATATTAGGGAGGGTGACTTTCCAGAAGGTTTGCCAACCTGACGCGCCCAATACAATCGCAGCTTCTTCTTCTTCTGTGCCTTGGGCTTCCATCAGTGGAATCAATTCGCGAGCGACAAAAGGAACAGTAATAAATACAGTGGCAAGTACAATTGCAGGTACGGCATATAAAATTTTAATGTCGTGATCCATCAACCAGCCACCAAACCAGCCTTGAGTACCGAAAATCAGGACCAGCATTAAACCTGCAATCACGGGAGAGACCGAGAAAGGCATATCAATGATGGTGGTTAAAATAGATTTACCACGGAAATTAAATTTCGCCACCGTCCAAGCTGCTGCGACACCAAACACTACGTTCATTGGTACAGCAATCGCTGCGGTGAGTAGGGTTAATTTCACTGCCGATAACGTATCTGGATGTACCAAAGCTTGAAAGTAAACGCCAACACCTTGTTTAAAGGCTTCTACAAACACCAAGATCAGGGGCAGCATTAAGCAACTGAGAAAGAAGATTAATGCAATAACAAGCAGGGTATAACGTACCCAAGTCGGTTCACGTGTTGCATCGCGAGATTGTAATTTTTCAGCCAAAGCATTGCTGTTGATATTCATCGTGCAGTTCTCCCAGTGCGGCGGCTTGCCCAAGCTTGTACCAAGTTAATTAGGAACAAAATCGCAAAGGAAATGACCAACATCACGACAGCAATTGTGGTTGCACCGGCATAGTCATATTCTTCTAAACGGGAAATAATCATCAAGGGTGCAATTTCAGTTTCAAACGGTTGGTTGCCCGCAATAAAGATGACAGAACCATATTCACCTACGCCACGGGCAAATGCCAATGCAAAACCAGTTAAAAGCGCAGGGAATAAAATTGGCAGAATCACTTTAGTCACAATTTGAAAACGATTGGCACCGAGTGCAGACGCCGCTTCTTCAAGTTCAGTTTCCAAGTCGCTCAGTACCGGTTGTACCGTACGCACCACAAATGGAATACCGATGAAGATCAGCGCTAAAGTAATACCAATCGGGGTATAGGCCACTTGAATGCCAAGTGGTTCAAGATATTGACCGATCCAACCTGTTGGTGCATACAACGATGTTAAGGCAATACCGGCAACCGCAGTGGGTAAGGCAAAAGGTAGGTCGACGAAGGCATCGACAATCCGTTTACCCGGAAAGTTATAGCGAACTAAACACCAAGCAAGTAATAGTCCAAAAACCACATTAATCAGTGCCGCAATAATGGCAGCGCTAAAACTTAGCTGTAAAGATTTTAGGATACGTTCTGAACTTAAGATTTCCCAAAGTCCATCCCAACCAATACCCAATGATTTAATAAATACGGCAGACAGTGGAATTAGGACAATTAACGATAAATACGCTAGGGTAAAGCCTAGAGAAAGACCAAATCCTGGCAGCACTCGGGATCGCTGCGACATGATTACTCCTCAAAAAGAGAAAAGCTGACACGAAAAAGCCAGCAAAATTTAAAAAACGAATTTGCGACAAGCATAATTAGCAGTACTTAAAAAGCAAATTTAAATAAATACTTGCTGTCATCAGCAATATTGATATGTTGCATAGAATTTTCTGAAATTAGATAGTTGAAAATCTCAGGAAAGGGGCCGAAACCTGACGCAACATTAATGTGCCCCACTGGTCCTAAATTCACAGCAGAGAGTTTCCATGCATCCGCAAGTTGCTTGGCATCTTCAAAAGCTAACCATGGATCATTTTCGCTTATGAGCATGGTGGTGGGCACACGAATATTCAGCTGATGAAAAAAAGTTTGGTAATCTGTCGCACTGTTATGTGCAAAACCATGTTCACCAAAGCGTGCCGGATTTGCAGGTGCAACCAGAACCAAATTTTTAATTTTTCGATTAAGTTCGGGATGTAATGCCAATGCAGCAACCGTAGTTAAACAGCCAAAGCTATGTGCAATAATTTGCAGATCATCTTGAATTGGGCTAACGGTTTTGA
Source organism: Acinetobacter sp. (assembly GCF_050285345.1). Classification (GTDB taxonomy): domain Bacteria; phylum Pseudomonadota; class Gammaproteobacteria; order Pseudomonadales; family Moraxellaceae; genus Acinetobacter. The sequence continues at coordinate 21,229 of NZ_JBLZXR010000118.1, read as the reverse complement.
CGAATTGTGCCACCCAGTCGTGTAATACGGGATGATTCCAGTCTTTTTGCTGAACGCGTGAGCATGACATGAGCTGACTTTGCAACCACGACTGCCAGTGGGCTTGTTCGCTGCCCCCTACGCCTGGGACAATGATTGTATGTGTCATGTCAAACTCCTTATTCATTCAAATTGAAAATTATTGTGCAGTGCGGGTTTTCACGCTTTGCTCGAACTACTGCCATTTTCAAAGTGGGCTTTTTACGCGTTGTCCCAACTGTCAGGTTTTGTCTCCATCGCAGCTTGGAACAGCAGAGACATTTAAAAGTTTTTCTTTTACAGATGTCTGTGATTTGGATGCAGCATAGCGCTATTCTTTATGCATAAAAAATAAATAAAAATGAATTTAATATGAATAAAAGAGATAAGTGGTTTTAAGGATAAAAAAGCATCAACTTGAATGCACAGTTGATGCTCTAGATGTGTGGTGGTTATATGTGTAGGTGTTATTTTGTTTGGTTGGCTTTCACAATCTGATCAAACACACCGCCATTTTCAAAATGCTTTTTCTGTACATTGCGCCAACCTCCAAATTCTTGATCAATAGTTACCAGTTTTAATGGTTTAAAGATGTTTTTATATTGGGCTAAGATTGTTGCATTTCGCGGGCGATAATAATGTCGAGCCGCAATAGTTTGGCCGGCAGGTGAATATAAATAGTTGAGATAGGCTTTGGCTAAGTTTTGATTACCATCCTTTTTGACATTTTTTTCGACAATCGCCACGGGTGGCTCTGCCAAAATGGAGAGGGATGGGGTAATGATTTCAAATTTTCTCGGCTGTTCACGCACAGCCAAATGCGCTTCATTTTCCCAAGCCAGCAAGACGTCACCAATACCACGCTCAGCAAATGTAGTGGTTGCACCACGCGCACCGGAATCTAATACTTTGGTATGTTTATAAATTTGGCGTACAAACTCTTGCGCTTTGGCATCACTGCCTGCGGGTTGGTGTCGTGCCCATGCCCATGCGGCTAAATAGTTCCAACGTGCACCTCCAGAAGTTTTCGGGTTAGGGGTAATGATTTCCACACCCGGTTTGGTCAAGTCGCCCCAATCTTGAATGCCTTTGGGATTACCTTTACGGACTAAAAATACGATGGTGGATGTATAAGGTGTAGAGTTGTGTGGAAATTTCTTTTGCCAATCTTTGGGGATTAAACCACGTGCTGCGATTTCATCAATATCGGCAGCCAAAGCCAGTGTCACTACATCGGCATCCAAACCATCAATCACTGCGCGGGCTTGTTTGCCTGAGCCGCCATGCGATTGTTTATAGTTAATGTCTTGCCCCGTGGCTTTTTTCCAGTAAGCCCCAAAATCTTTATTGATATGGTCATACAGTTCACGCGTCGGATCGTAGGAGACATTGAGAAAGTCTTTGGCGGATACACTGAAGGCTGTTGCTGAAAGTAGGGTGGCGATTAACCCAATTTTAAGTTTTGCAATGTTCATGTTTGCCTCATTTTTTGTCGAAGTTTTATCGGATGAGGCAAGAATATCGAGAGTTTTTATGCAGAAAAAATAATTAAAAAAGAATTTTATATCAACAAAAAAGAAATATATGGCGCTGAATAATTGCCTAAACTAGCGGCATAGAATTGGGGGCGTAGATTATGCAATGTTTTAAAAATGCGCAGCGCGTTGAGCAGATCGAATTGCTTGATCGGGCATTTCATTATGGCGATGGCTGTTTTACAACGGCACGTATACGCCAAGGGAAAATTGAACTGGCCGCTTTGCATCTTGAACGATTGAAGCTCAGCAATCAGCGTTTAAAATTACATGCAAATTTAGACACGATTGAACAGACACTGAAACTGCTGCGTCAGCAAGAAACGGTGAATGGCACACTGAAAATTGTGATCAGTCGTGGTGAAGGGCAGCGCGGTTACAGTTTGCCTGAACATCCTGCCGATGTTTGGGTATTTTATTATCCAAAACCGATTGCTGATTTTCATTATGACATCATAGACAGTGGTGTGCTGAATCAAGCCATGGGACTGACCATGCCAAGTTTGGTGGGCTTGAAATCTTTGAACCGTCTAGAACAGGTCATGCTAAAAGCAGAACTTGATGAGAAAGGCTGGCAGGAAGCACTGGTGACCGATGTTCAGGGCGCAGTTGTCGAAGGTGTGAGCAGTAATTGTTTTATTCGGATAAATCACACGTGGATCATGCCCGAACTTCGTTATAATGGTGTACATGGCGTGATGCGTGCTGAAATATTGAAACGTATGCAGCAATTTGGGATTTGCTGTACGCAGCGCCACATCACGATGGATGAAATTAGCCAGTTTCAGAGTGTATTTTTCTGTAATGCTTTGAGTCCAATGAAAATTGTTTCAACTCTGAATGGAGTTGAATTAGATGTTCAATCCTGTATTGAACTTTTCCAAACGCTTCAATTAAGTCAGATTCGTTAATATGTCCACCCCTTCAAAAAAATCAAATAAGAAAAAGTCACAGCAAAAAGGTTTCCCATTCAAAGCTTTTTTAGTGGTGTGTCTTGGCTTTGTGATTCTTGTTGCCATTTTACTCTGGTCGAGTCTTTTTAAAGACTACCCTGTGGAAGGCAAGAAACAAATGTTGGCGATTGGTGCGGGCGATACCTATTCAGGTTTTATTGATCGCTTAGCCAAAGAAAAACAGGTAAGTTTTCCGATCATTTTAAAGTTGTATCAAAAAATCATGATCAATGACACGTTAAAAGCTGGTGTGTATGAGATTCATGCAGGCATGAGTGTACGTGAGGTCATGGAGCTGATTTCGAACTCTGAAAATGCGCAAATGAACCGTATTTTAGTGATTGAAGGTACGAGCTTTAAGCAATTGATTGACGCCTTAAATGCGGATCCTTTAGTAACACATGAGATTGGAAAATTATCCTATGCACAAATTTTACAGGAGTTGAATATTCCTTATTCACATCCTGAAGGCTTATTTGCACCGAACACGTATTTTTTTGCCAAAGGCGAATCTGATCGTAAAATTTTAAAAGATTTGTATCAGCGTCAAATGAAAGCTTTGGATCAGGCCTGGGAAAATCGTGCGACCAGTTTACCGTATAAAGATAAATATGAAGCCTTGATTATGGCTTCAATTATTGAAAAAGAAACCAGCATCGATAGTGAGTTACAACAAGTTTCAGGTGTGTTTGTACGTCGCTTACAGCAGGGTATGCGCCTACAAACAGATCCAACCGTGATTTATGGGATGGGCGATAAATATAAGGGAAATATTACTCGTCAAGATTTACGTACACCGACAGCTTATAATACCTATACTATCAATGGTTTGCCACCAACCCCGATTGCCTTGCCGAGTCAAAAAGCCATTGAAGCAGCAATGCATCCAGATGCCTCAGACAATGTTTATTTTGTCGCAACCGGTAATGGTGGACATAAATTTACCAGCAATTTGCAAGATCATAACCGTGCGGTACAGGAGTATTTATCTGTGATTCGTACGAAAAACTAAGGAGTGAGCATGTTTATTAGCTTTGAAGGCACGGAAGGTGTAGGCAAAACCACGCTCATTCGTAAATTACATGACCATTTCCAAGCGCTTGGAAAAAATGTGTTACTGACCCGTGAACCGGGAGGTACACCTATGGCGGAGCAGATCAGATCATTATTGTTGACAGTCAATCATGATGAAGCGATGAGTCATGATACAGAACTGCTGTTGATGTATGCGGCACGGGCACAGCATTTGGAACGAGTTATCTTGCCAGCCTTGGCAGATACAAAAATTGTCTTGTGTGATCGTTTTACCGACTCAAGTTTTGCATACCAATGTGCGGGGCGCGGTTTAGATCGTGAAAAGTTGACGCTACTTAACGATAATTTTGTGGCACGTATGCCAGATATAACATTTTGGCTTGATGCGCCGATTGAAACAGGCATGCTGCGTGCGCGTGAACGAGGTGCGCTTGATCGCTTTGAGCAAGAGAAAGTTACTTTCTTTGAGAAAGTACGCGCAGGTTTTGCTGAAATCCATCACAATGAACCAACGCGGGTGAAACGCTTAGATGCGACACAAACCCCCGAACAGGTTTTTGAACAGGCATTGTCTTATTTGCAGCAGGTCTAAAATGCCATAGCTTTATTTAAGTAGATGATTTAAAAAATCATTCATAGCAAAAGTTATGGATGATTTTTTTATGCAAAGTACCAAACAGGACATTATTGAGTTTTTACGCCGTGAGTTTGCACCAAGTTTGCAGCATTGTTCGATTGACGAAGTTAGTGAGCGGTCTGCGATTCTAACTTGGCATGTGAGCGAAAAAGACTTAAGGCCCGGCAACACTATTTCGGGGCCGACCATGATGACATTGGCTGACTTTGCGATGTATGTGGCGATTTTAGCTGAAATTGGTATTGTCGGTTTGGCCGTCACCACCAATATGAATATTAACTTTTTGCGTAAACCCGCAGCAAACCAAGATTTGAAAGCGATCTGTAAATTGATGAAAGTGGGTAAAGCGCTGATCGTTGCAGAAGTTTGGATTTATTCAGAGCATCAAATGGATGAACCTGTTGCACATGTCACAGGGACTTATTCGATTCCACCACGAAGATAAAACAAATTTATAAAAAGCACATAAAAAAAGAGATATTACTTACTTAAGTAATATCTCTCTGGGGATAGATTAAATACGTTGTGTTAAGTATTAACCAACGGTGTTTCGACTTGAAAATTTGGTGGAGTCAGTACGGTTTTACGCAGTTCAGAATCCAGCTCAGGATAATCTAGAGTGTAATGTAGACCACGTGATTCTTTGCGTTGCATGGCACAGCGTACAATCATTTCTGAAACCAACACTAAATTACGCAGTTCGATCAAGTTCTTACTTACTTGATAGTCTTGGTAATACTCGGTGATTTCTCGTTTCAACATTTCAATCCGATGCAGGGCACGTTGCAAACGTTTCGTGGTACGCACAATCCCAACATAGTTCCACATGGTCTGACGCAGCTCATCCCAGTTCTGTAAAATCACCACGTCTTCATCGGGGTTGGTCACTTGTGAATCGTCCCATTCAGGAACAGTTGGCACCACATGATTCGGACTAAAGTTTTCCTCAATATGTTGTGACGCGCTCATGCCATATACAAAGCATTCGAGTAGTGAGTTACTCGCCATTCGGTTCGCGCCATGCAAACCGGTATATGACGTTTCACCGATGGCATATAGGCCTGGAATATCGGTTTGGCTATTTTCATCCACGACCACACCGCCACAGGTATAATGTGCAGCAGGAACAACTGGGATCATTTCTTGTGTAATATCAATGCCAAGTTCAAGTAAACGTGCATAAAGCGTTGGGAAATGTTCTTTCACAAATTCCGCAGGTTTATGGGTAATGTCTAACCAGACATGACGTATTCCTAAACGTTTAATTTCATAGTCGATTGCACGTGCCACGATATCTCGCGGGGCAAGTTCTGCGCGTTCATCAAAACGTAGCATAAAACGCTCACCGTCCGGCAGACGTAAATACGCACCTTCACCACGCATCGCTTCGGTAATTAAAAATGATCGAGCTTGAGGGTGGTATAAACAGGTCGGGTGGAATTGGTTAAATTCCATATTGGCCACACGACAACCTGCACGATAGGCCATGGCAATTCCATCACCTGTCGCGATATCAGGATTGGAGGTATATAAATAAGCTTTCATTGCACCGCCACAGGCCAGTGCGGTAAAAGGTGCTAAGAAGGTATGGACTTTTTCATTTTTTTCATCGAGTGCATATAAACCTAAAGCACGGTTTTCAGCATCAGGATCAAGTTTTTGTGCAGTAATTAGATCAATTGCCACGTAGTTTTCAAAAATATGAATATTGGCTTTTTCTTGCGCACGCTCAACCAATGTGGTTGAAATGGCACGTCCTGTCGCATCGGCAGCATGAATAATCCGACGCTGAGAATGACCACCTTCACGGGTTAAATGCAGTTGTTCTTGTTCATCCAGAGTAAATTGCACCCCTTGATTGAGTAAGAAATCAACCGAAGGTTTGCCACCTTCAACCGTTTGCTTCACTGCATTTATTTCACATAAATGTGCGCCTGCAATCATGGTGTCATCAATATGTTGTTCAATCGAGTCGGTTTTATCTAGGACTGCGGCCACGCCACCTTGGGCAAAATAGGTGCTGGCATCCGTTAGGGTAGATTTTGCGAGAACCGCAATGTTGAAATGATTTGGCAATGATAAAGCGAGGCTGAGACCAGCACCGCCACTTCCCACAATAATCACATCAAAATGATGTGTCGTGTTTAAATTAGACATGTCCATCAGCTAATTTTAAAAATGTTCGGTCATCACAACTGTTTTTGCCAAAAAAGGCAATAGCAGAAAATAGCCTAAATAATGAAAAATATTCATATATCTGTAATATTTAAGGAATGGTTAAGATTGTTTTTATAAAAAATGATCAAACATTTTATTACGAAGCAAAGACTTGCATTGTGATAAAAACTAACGTATTTCAAATGATAAGCAAATTTGAGTGAATGCTAACAATGAATAAAGCGTACTTACAAAAAGGATTATATGCCGCGGTATTTACAGTTGCGACAGCGCAAACCCAAGCAGCTGGCCCTGTAGATTTTTCAAATCTGGTTGAACAGGTGAGCCCTGCGGTCGTCAGTGTCAATGTGGTAAAAAAACTGAGCCAAGAAGAACTGATTCAACAACAAGTCCCTGAAATTTTACGGCGCTTTTTTGGCAATCAAGTGATTATTCCACAGCAACAAATTCCGCAAGAAAAAACTGGTTATGGCAGTGCGTTCTTTATCAGTAAAGATGGCTATTTATTGACGAATCACCATGTGGTGGAAGATGCCTCTAAAGTCACGATTGTCTTGAATGATCGTCGTGAAATTGATGCAACTGTGGTGGGGAGTGATGAGCGTACAGATGTTGCCTTATTAAAAGTGAAAGGGTCAAATTATCCTGAACTTAAAACGGGAAATGTAGATCGTTTACGTGTTGGTGAGCCGGTATTGGCAATTGGTTCGCCATTTGGCTTTGACTATTCAGCTTCTGCCGGAATTGTAAGTGCCAAAATGCGTAATATGATGGGTGAAACCACCGTCCCATTTATTCAAACTGACGTAGCATTGAATCCGGGTAATTCAGGCGGTCCTTTGTTTAATCAAAATGGTGAGGTGGTTGGAGTCAACTCGCGTATTTTTAGTGGCACAGGCGGCTATATGGGCTTGTCGTTCTCAATCCCTATTGATGTTGCAATGGATGTGGCCGATCAGTTAAAGAAAAATGGTAAGGTGACTCGTGCTTATCTTGGGGTGATGTTGCAAGATATCGATCGTAACTTGGCTGAGTCCTATAATTTATCTAAACCTGAAGGCTCTTTAATTACTCAGGTTTCACCAGGTTCACCTGCGGCTAAAGCTGGATTTAAAACCGGCGATGTTATTTTAAAATTCAATGGAACGCCAATTGCGCGTACTGGTGAATTACTAAATTATCTGAACCGTACAGGACCAAATCAGCGTATTCAACTGGAAGTCTTACGTGATGATAAACGCCAAAATATTTCAGCAACTTTAGAGACTGCACCAGATGATACACCTGCGAAAGCAGCGGTAGAACCTGTACGAAAAGGCCCGGTGATTGGTGTGTCTATTCGAAATTTAAAGGCTGACGAATTAGGCCAGTTGAATATTAAAGGTGGTGTATTAATTCAAGAAGTACGTGCAGGCGGTATTGCTTCACAAGCACGGATTCAGTCGCGTGATGTGGTGACGCAAATTAATAACAAAGTCGTGAATGATTCTGAAGATTTTGTAAATGCGATTTCTGGCTTAAAAAATGGCAGTATTGCGCGTGTATCTTTGATTCGCCAAGGTCAGCGGGCAATTGTGGGCATGCGTATTCAATAATTTGACCTCACAATATCCAATCACAAAACCGCTCTTTTGAGCGGTTTTGTGATTAATAGCGTAATTTGCAATTTACCATTCAGTTTTTTTACGTAGACTGTTGCTTAAACAAAACAGATTTTAGAATATTATGAGTACGATTTTTGATTTAAAAATAACGGTGCAACCTGAACATATTGATGTACTAAATCATGTTAATAATGTGGTCTATGTGAGTTGGATGCAAGATGTGGCAACAGCACATATTGAGGCACTTGGCTTAGGGCTAAAAGAATATGTTGAATTAAAACATGCCATGGTGGCAGTTGAGCATCATATCCAATATCGCAAAGCCGCACTTGAAGGCGAAGAGATTATTTTGCGGACATGGTTTAATGATATCAATGCCTTGTATTCTTATCGCCAATACGTATTTTACCGACCTAAAGACAAAAGTATTCTTTTCACTGGAAGTACGCAGTGGGCATGTATTGAAATTGCGACAGGGCGACCAAAAAGAATGTCACCTACCTTTACCCAAGCCTATCAGCCTTTAGCTGAATCAGAGAATCCTCTCGATTTTAGTCAGTATGATGAAATGGCTGCTGCAATTTAGAGCTTAAATATGTACGCATAAATTGTACGACAAGGCGGTACATTAAAAGCTGTGCATTATTTTCGATACTTTGAAAAATCCATCTGCTATAATCCTCGGCAATTTCTATTCGGCTTTTGCTGTGCATTAAATATTGGTTGCATAGCGCTTTATTTTTTTCAAGGTAGCCCATGGCGCAAGCTAAAAAATCTGTTGATATTAAAAATATCCGAAACTTCTCGATCATCGCTCATATTGACCATGGTAAATCGACTCTTGCTGACCGTTTTATTCAAACTTGCGGTGGTTTACAAGATCGTGAAATGCAAGCGCAGGTTCTTGATTCTATGGAGCTTGAGCGTGAACGTGGGATTACGATTAAAGCAACATCAGTAACGCTGTATTATACGCATCCGAATGGTCAAGAGTATCAGTTGAACTTTATTGATACGCCGGGACACGTTGACTTTTCATATGAAGTTTCGCGTTCATTGGCTGCTTGTGAAGGTGCTTTACTGGTTGTGGATGCCGCGCAAGGTGTAGAAGCTCAGTCAGTTGCAAACTGCTATACCGCGATTGAGCAAGGGCTAGAAGTTCTTCCTGTACTGAATAAAATTGATTTACCACAAGCAGAACCTGAGCGTGTGATTCAAGAAATTGAAGACATTATTGGCATTGAGGCAACAGAAGCGCCGACCTGTTCTGCAAAAACCGGTTTAGGTATTGAAGGCGTACTTGAAACCTTAGTCAATGTCATTCCTGCACCGACTGGTGATCGCGATGCACCGTTACAGGCGTTGATTATTGACTCGTGGTTTGATAACTATCTTGGTGTGGTTTCGTTAGTCCGTATTAAACAGGGACGCGTGCGCAAAGGCGATAAAATGTTGATGAAATCAACAGGCCAAACTCACGTTATTACCTCAGTAGGTATTTTCAATCCAAAGCATACCGAAACAGATATCTTGGAAGCTGGTGAGGTTGGCTTCGTTATTGCAGGGATTAAAGATATTTTTGGTGCGCCAGTCGGTGATACCATTACGCTTGCAACAACACCAGAAGTTGCGACTTTACCGGGTTTCAAAAAAGTGAAGCCACAGGTTTATGCCGGTTTATTCCCAATCGATGCAAGTGATTTTGAACCTTTCCGTGAAGCGTTACATAAACTGCAAATTAATGACTCTGCATTATTCTTTGAACCAGAAAGCTCAGATGCATTAGGTTTCGGTTTCCGCTGTGGCTTCTTGGGCATGCTGCACATGGAAATTGTACAAGAGCGTTTAGAACGTGAGTACGATCTCGATCTGATTTCATCTGCACCGACTGTAATTTACGAAGCAGTGATGAAAAAAGGCGAAACGATCTATATTGATAGTCCGTCGAAAATGCCAGATGGATCTACGGTAGAAGATTTACGCGAGCCGATTGCCGAATGTCATATTTTAGTCCCTCAAGAATATTTGGGGAACGTCATGACATTATGTGTGGAACGTCGTGGTGTGCAAAAAGACATGAAGTTTATGGCCAACCAAGTGTCCATTACTTTTGAAATTCCAATGGCTGAAGTGGTGATGGACTTCTTCGATAAGTTGAAGTCATGTTCTCGTGGTTTTGCGTCATTAGACTATAATTTTGTTCGCTTTGAATCATCATCTTTAGTGAAAGTAGATGTGTTAATTAATGGTGATAAGGTTGATGCCTTGGCTATGATTTGTCACCGTCAAGATGCACGTCATCGTGGTATTGCACTGGTAGAAAAAATGAAAGACTTGATCCCACGTCAAATGTTTGATGTGGCAATTCAGGCGGCAATTGGTGCACAAGTGATTGCGCGTTCAACCGTGAAAGCAATGCGTAAAAACGTCTTGGCCAAATGTTATGGCGGTGATGTATCGCGTAAGAAGAAACTGTTGTCTAAGCAAAAAGAAGGTAAGAAACGTATGAAACAAGTGGGTAGTGTTGAAATTCCACAAGAAGCGTTCCTTGCTGTGTTGAAAGTAGAAAGATAATAAATAGGGGTTTATAAGCTCATGGATTTTGATTTTAATTTGATCCTTGTTCCAGTCACAGCCATTTTTTTCTTCATTTGGCTGCTTGACAAATTTGTCTGGAAGCAACGACTGACAAAAGGTAAGGGCAATGAAAATGTCATTATCACATGGGCTTATGATTTCTGGCCAGTTTTAGCCGTTGTCTTGGTCCTGCGTTCATTTTTATATGAGCCGTTTAATATTCCATCAGACTCCATGGTTCCGACCTTGGAAACAGGTGACTTTATTCTGGTGAATAAATTTGAATACGGCGTTCGTTTACCGATTATTAATAAAAAAATTATTGATGTTGGTGAGCCTGAACGAGGTGATGTAATTGTCTTCCGTTATCCACCACAACCGACGATTAGCTATATTAAACGTGTGGTAGGTTTGCCGGGCGATCATATTGTGTATGATCATGGTCAACTCAGTATTAATGGCCAAAAAGTACCAAAAGTACCGGTTGAATTTAGTCGCGAAAAAGACCAACTTGACACACCAACATCGATTTATCATCAGGAAACATTGGGTACGCATACATTTACCATGCGTGAGCTTGAAGGTGTGAATGTTGCACGTCAGGCACCATTTATCAACTATGTTGAAAATGGTAAATATTCAACTGAAAATGGTTTATATTGGGAAGTTAAGGTTCCTGCAGGTCACTATTTCGCGATGGGGGATAACCGCGATCAAAGTGCTGACAGTCGTTTTTGGGGCTTTGTACCTGAAGAAAATTTAACGGGTCGTGCTTTTTATAAGTGGATGCATAAAGAACCTGGTTTTAAACTGCCATCATTTAGTCGTAATGGTGGAATTGATTAGTCTTACATCAGGAAAATAAAATGAGACATCAACGGGGAACGTCTTATATTGCAATTCTAATTGCGGTAATTGGATTTGCATTTTTAGTAAAAGTATTAGTGGCGGTTTGGGGACCGTATGTTGACGACCGTCTCGTCAACAATGAAATTGAAGCGTTGATAAACAGCAGTCCTAAAAACATTGCTCCAAGTAAGTTTGAATCACAAATGTCGCAGCGTTTAGATATGAATGGTGTGCGTGATTTAAACTTTAAAGAGATTGCCCAAGTCACCAATGTAGATGGTCTACAAGTGAAAAAAGATTATGAGATAAGAAAGCCTTTCTTATTGAATATTGATATTGTGTTGAAGTTCGAGAAAAGTTTTGATCAAAGCTCAGTCCAAGCTAAATGAAGCTCGTTTAGCAAGTCGTATCGGTTATCAGTTTAAACAACCTGAATTGTTACAACTGGCCTTGACCCACCGATCGGTGAGCCATAAAACCAATTATGAGCGCTTAGAATATCTAGGTGACTCATTATTGGGTATGATAATTGCCAATTATCTATACCATGCCTACCCGAATGAAAATGAAGGACGTTTAACGCGTATGCGTGCGACGCTTGTTCGTCAGGAGGCCTTAGGTAAAATTGCCAATGATTTGAAACTCAGTCAGGACTTGATCCTGAGTACGGGTGAATTGAAATCTGGCGGTCATCATCGCGAGTCTATACTTGCAGATACAGTTGAATCGATTATTGGTGCAATTTATGTGGATTGTCAGGACCTAAAAGTCTTGGAGCCCATCGTGCTAAAATGGTATGTGCCATATTTAGATCATATTGAACCGACGGATCAACTGAAAGACCCGAAATCACGTTTACAAGAGTATCTACAAGCACGTAAAAAGCCTCTCCCGGTTTACGAGGTTGTAGATATTCAGGGCGATGCACCCAACCAGCATTTCAAAGTGGAATGTACGGTGGTGGGTCTGCCTGTGAAATATGGTGAAGGTTCAAGCCGTCGCTTTGCTGAGCAAGCAGTAGCGGCAGATATTTTAGAAATTTTGGAGCAAAAGTCTTAATGACTACTCATTCCGATCACGTAGATGCTGATCACGAGTCGCAAGGCGACAGTAACGATTTAATTAGCCAATTTTTCAGTACACAAGGTACTGAAATTCCGGCAGACTTTAAAAGTGGTTTTGTGGCGATTGTTGGTCGCCCGAACGTAGGTAAATCGACTTTAATGAACCATATTCTGGGTCAAAAGCTGTCGATTACTTCACGTAAACCACAAACCACGCGTCATAAAATTGTTGGGATTGATTCGCGTGAAAAATCTCAGGCAGTATTTGTAGACACTCCGGGGATGCACAAAAAAGAAGTGCGTGCCATCAATAAAATGATGAACCGTGCTGCGCATTCAGCGCTTCGTGATGTAAACCTTGTCTTGTTTGTTATTGATGCGGACAAGTGGACGCAGAATGATGATTTAGTACTAGAAAAACTACAAAATGCGGAAATGCCAGTGATTTTAGTGATCAATAAAATTGATACGCTAGAAAATAAAAACCATGCCTTACCCTTGATTCAAGAACGCGCAAAACTAATGAACTTTGCAGAAATCGTTCCTGTTTCTGCACTACGCGGCGCAAACTTAGATCATTTGCGTAATACTATCGAAAATTATTTGCCTTTCCAGCCACCGCTATATTCATTAGAGCAATTGACCGATCGTTCAGAGCGCTTCTTGGCTTCTGAAATTATTCGTGAAAAAATCATGCGTCAGTTGGGTGAGGAACTTCCTTATGACTTAACGGTGCAGATTGAATCATTTAAGACCGAAGAAGCAACGGTTAACCCGAAAACCGGTCGTCCAAAAGCAGCATGTACGTATATCGATGCTACAATTTTTGTTGATCGTCCGGGTCAAAAAGCTATCGTGATTGGTGAAAAAGGCTCGAAGCTGAAAAAAATCGGCATGGATGCACGTGTAGATATGGAAAAAATGTTCGAACAGAAAATCATGCTGACCCTTTGGGTGAAAGTTAAAGGTGGTTGGTCTGATGATGAACGTGCATTGAAAAGCTTGGGTTATAGCGATATCTAATCACTAAGCAATAAAATTTTGAGGGAAGAGTAATGATGAAAGTGTGGGCCGTAGTGGCATGTGTATTGTTTCTACAAGGGTGTATTCATAAAATCGTTACTGTTCCTGTCAAAGTGGCTTATAAAACCACCAAGGGGGTTGTAAAAGGTACAGCAGCCGTGGTGGGTGCCGTTATTCCGGATGGGGATGACGAAGAAGAAAATTCTGACAAGAAAAAAGATCAAGATAAGGATTAATAGTTTAAATCATGCGTAATGAAGTACTGCATGGTTATTTAATTCACCATCGAAAATATCGTGAAAAAAGTCATATTGTGCATTTGTTTACGCAAGAGCATGGTCGTGTAGATGGTATTTTAAGACAAACCCCTCCACCGCAATATCAACCGATTTGCGTACAAGCTTCAGGGAAATCTGAACTAAAAAATTTCAGTAAATTAGAAATCGTCAATCAACCGATTTTCTTTTTTGGCGATGCATTTTTTTCAGGTTTCTATTTGAATGAAGTCTTGCTTCGACTTTGCCCGCTTGAAGTTGAAATGCCGCAGACTTTTGTGCAGTATGCTTCTACCTTAGAACAATTACAGCTGATGTCATCGCAAGAAAATCCTGATCTTTTTTTAAGACAGATTTTAAGACGATTTGAACATGAACTGCTTGAAGAGTTAGGTTATGCGCTGGATTATTCAACCGATTCAAATCAGCAACCGATTCAAGAAAACGGAAATTATCAATTCCATTTAACCGATGGCTTTTTACCTGTGGTTAAAGCATCTCGTGCGAGTTTGCTCGGACAACATATTTTGAGTATGTGTGACTATGAAAAGGGTAGGGAATTTAGTTCTGAGCAGTTACAATTACTCACGAAACTGTACCGGCAAATGATTACCTCTTTACTCGGTGATCGAGCATTAAAAAGTCGTCAATTGTGGATACAGAACTCTCAAACTCAACGTCATTAGGAAATTATTATGGCAGCTTTGCTTGGTGTAAATATTGACCATGTGGCAACATTACGTAATGCACGTGGTACCACTTATCCGGATCCTGTAAATGCAGCGATTATCTGTGAGCAAGCTGGGGCAGAAGGGATTACCCTGCATTTGCGTGAAGACCGTCGCCATATTAAAGATGATGATGTGCGTCGTATGCGTTCTGTGTTGAAAACGCATATGAATCTTGAAATGGCGGTAACGCATGAAATGGTTGAGTTTGCGAAAGAAATTAAACCACATCATGTGTGTTTTGTTCCTGAAAAACGTGAAGAAGTCACCACTGAGGGTGGCTTGGATGTTGTTGGTCATTTCGAAGATGTTAAAAATGCCACACAAGCGCTTTCTGCCTTAGGTTGTGATGTATCTTTATTTATTGATGCAGATATTGCACAAATTGATGCAGCTATTGCCTGTGGTGCGCCAACCATTGAATTACATACGGGTGCTTATGCAGATGCGGAAACACCTGAAGCACAACAACATGAGTTAGAGCGCATTATTCAAGGTGCTGAATATGCAGCCTCTAAAGGCTTGGTGGTCAATGCGGGACATGGCCTAAATATGGAAAATGTCACGCCAATTGCGCGTATTCCACAAATTCATGAATTAAATATTGGTCATTCAATTATTGCCGATGCTGTATTTATTGGCTTGGCACAGGCTGTCCAGCAAATGAGAGCTGCCATCAAAGCAGCACGTTAATTTTTTAAGTTAAGTAATATGTCAAATATTGATTATGATGCACTCATGAAGCCAGTCATTGGCTTCTTGGGCTGTGAAACACCCAAAGCTTGGCTCGATGAAGCAGTTAATAATCTTGATATTTTGATGCAAGATCATGCCAATTGTGAAAAGAAAGCAGCCAGTACTGCAATGAACTTGATGTTCCGTTATAGTTTCTTTTCGGATCTACAGGTGAAACTGGCGCAACTGGTACGTGAGGAAATGCTGCATTATGAGCAAGTGCTTGAGCTGATGACCAGGCGTGGCCAAGAGTGGACTGCAATTAGTGCAGGGCGTTATGCAGGTGGTTTACGTAAAGAAGTGCGTACCTATGAGCCTGAAGCTTTAATTGATATTTTGGTGATTGGGGCTTTTGTGGAAGCACGTTCGTGTGAGCGTTTTTATGCACTTGCGCCGCTTGTGGATGAAGAGCTAGGGCGTTACTACCGTTATTTATTAAAATCTGAATCTCGTCATTATGAAGACTATCTCGCATTGGCAACAGATGTCGCGACAAGGTCGAAGTTGAAAAATCCAGAAGAAGATATTCAAATGCGCATTGAGCATATCCGTGAAGTGGAAAAAAACTTAATCAGTACACCTGATGAGTTGTTCCGTTTCCATAGCGGTGTGCCGAAGCAAGCAGCTTAGTCCAAATAAGATCCTCCAGATGGAGGATTTTTTTATACATTTAGATAATTGTTAGTGCGGGATTAAAAGATCAGAAATTTTAAAATCAAAGATTGATATAGCTGAATATAAAAAAGCCCACTTCATAATGAGTGGGCTTTTTAAGTATTTGGCTCTCCAACCTGGGCTCGAACCAGGGACCTGCGGATTAACAGTCCGTCGCTCTACCGACTGAGCTATTGGAGAATCTGAATGCGATTATAAGCAGATTTTAAAGTGGGTCAAGCTAAAATTAAGCACTCGCAGGGGATTTAAGGTTGGATGCTTTTTATTTGAACAAAAATATCGAATTGAGAGGAAATTTAACAGATTGGCTTGCAAAGAAAAAAATCAGTTGCTAGTCTGAATGCAACAACAGAGCGTTTAAGTGAAAGCTTAAACAGTGTGGATTTAAACCCAACTTGCCAGCACTAAAATGGCTAAATAGGAGAAAGCGAATGAATACGCTGACCATTTCTCAAATTTTTTCTAATTTTTCTTTTTATCAAGAAAATTACCTTTTGATTCTCGCGGATCAAACTCAATATCAAATCCCTGTCGAAGATGCTTATGTCAATGTGTGGCCATTAGGACACCGTCAGTTGTGTTTGGGCGATTTACTGCAATTATGGTTGAGCCAGAAATGGCGAATCGATGCACCGTGTCATTTACGCTATGAACATAAGGATGATGGACGTAAAACACCTTTACAGCGTGAGCAAGATTTATATTTATATCAATTGGCGGGTAGTGCACTTTCAGGCTCAAATCGTGCGAAAGTTTGGTCTGTTTCAGAACAAAAAGTGCTGACTGTTGAACTAGATAGTGCCTTGAAGTATTACTGTTTCCAAAAGGCCAGTAATCGTATTCAGCTCACAGACAGCCAATTGATTCGTGCTTTACACGCTGCCATTTAAAACAGATCAATTTTTTTCATGTGCTCGCATGTTGATATGCGAACGCATGAATTCAAGCGCGAATAATCATGCAAGTAGCGGTGGCATGCGCATATAATTTGCCATTGTCATCAATAATTTTTCCTTCAGAAATACCTAAGTTTTTACTGAGATTAATCACGGTGCCAATTGCTGTTAATTCAATATTTTGAGGGATTGGACGACACATTTTAATATTTAGATCAATGGTGCCATAACCTACGCCAGCTTCAAGCATGGAGTGTACAGCACAACCTGTGACGGAATCGAGCACCGTTGCAGCAAATCCACCATGAACGCCACCGAGCGGGTTTAAGTGACGATGATCTGCTTTGGCTTTAAAGTGAATTGAACCTTCAGATACTTCATAAGGTCGCATTGGAATAGTTTCACTAATGCTCGCCGCTGGAATTTTATCGTCACACATAGCCTGTAAGAGTTGTAAACCAGTCATTTTTTTTGGATTCATCAAGACTTCCTTTCATTATGTATACGTTTTTTTGGAACTGAATAGGAAATTAATCAAAATTCAATCATTGGGTCAATATTGAATCGTAAATTGATCGGTCAAAAAATTATAGGAATTAATTTTACTTCAATAGCTTAAGTGTAGTATTAAACCTATCATTAGACTATATTTCGGCTTGCGTATGAGGTGATTGAGATAGATGGGTGTTGGGCAATCTTTGGTTTAGCATGGATAAAATTTGCGCTGTTTATTGATGCGGTATTTTAATCATGAAGGCAAAAACAATGAACCTATCTTGCTGATGTGGTAAAACCAGATTTAAAGTTTACGACAGAAATTTGTATTGATAACAAATCTAATTTTTACTAATTTTAATCTCATACGAAACAATAGACTAAAGTTGATGTGATCGCCTTGTTTTCTTCAAATGACAATGAAACGTAGCTGCGTACTCTGCGGGTACGACTCTTCACCGCTATGCTGTAAATAAACTGAATGAGAAAAATACGCTAGATTTAATCGGATGTATTCGATATATCTAAAGCAAGCCGTTGAATAAGGATGCTCAACCATGCTGCTGAAAATTTGCATTGCGATGATTGCATTTGCAGCCAATTCGGTTTTATGCCGTTTGGCTTTGGCACAGCATCAGATTGATCCCATGAGTTTTAGTCTAATTCGCGTGAGCAGTGGGGCAATGGTCTTGCTGCTTTTATATGGACTGTCAGCACACAAAACCAAAATTGAATGGAGTATTAAAAATGGTTTTTTTCTTGCCTTGTATATCGTTGCATTTTCCTTAGCTTATTTGCAGATTGATGCGGGTGTAGGCGCTTTATTGTTGTTTGGTACGGTGCAGCTCAGTATGGTTGGTTATGGCCTATGTCATGGTGAGAAAATAAACCTGCGTCGGGGTTTGGGTTTAGTCATTGCCATTGTGGGAATACTCATCCTTTTATTGCCGGGAGCGTCGGCACCTAATCTAGTCTATGCAGCCATGATGGTGCTTTCAGGCATTGGTTGGGCCATGTACAGCATTGCCGGTAAAAATATGCAGAATCCTTTGGCCAGTAGTCTGGCTAATTTTGTACTGGCGATTCCATTTGTATTATTGGCATACATCACTTTTTATAGTCAAAGTTTCGTACAACCGAAAGGCATTGTATTGGCGGTGTTATCTGGTGTGCTAGCGTCAAGTGGTGCATACGTATTGTGGTATGTCATTGTGAAACAAATTGATCGTGTCACAGCAAGTAGTGTGCAGTTGTCAGTACCTTGTTTGGCAATTATTGGTGGTGCATGGTTTATCGGTGAACCTTTGAGCTTGCGGATTATAATTTCAGCAATTATTGTTTTGGTGGGGATTGGCTTGGTGATTTGGGCTTCTGTACAACCTCAGTCTTCGGAGTAAATAGAAGCAACAAATCTAAAGTAAAATTTGAAACAATTTTACTTTAACAAAAGAATGATCATTTGAGTATTCAAGAAATTGCAGCTATAAAAATACCCTACAAGTTGTGTCCAACTTATAGGGGTTAGTTCAAGCTTCGCGGGTTTTTTAATTTGATGTTTAAATCAAATTATTTTTCAGCAGCAATTGAAGCAATCGCAGCGTCTACGCCTTCGATTGAATCAGCAGCTTTTTTGATACGTGCAAGCGCATCTACAAGTACTTCGTCAGCAGTTGCATAAGAAATACGCATGTAACCGCCTAGACCGAATGCATCACCAGGAACAACTGCAACACCAGTTTCTTCCAATAACCATGCAGAGAATTCTGTGCAAGATTTTAAACCTTTCGCACGAATCAATGGGCGGATGTTTGCATATGCATAGAATGCACCGTCAGCAGGAAGGCAAGTAATACCGTTGATATCGTTCAAGCCTTTTACAACTAAGTCGTGACGGCGTTTGAATGCTTCAATCATTGGCTCAAGAACGTCTTGAGGGCCATTCAATGCAGCTTCAGCAGCAACTTGTGAAATAGAAGTTGGGTTTGAAGTTGATTGAGATTGGATTTTTTTCATCGCACCGATCAGTTTTGCAGGACCCGCTGCATAGCCAATACGCCAGCCAGTCATTGCATAAGCTTTAGATACACCGTTAAGAACGATCACACGGTCGTAAAGGTCTGGTGCAACAGTTGCGATGTTGTAGAATTCGTCGTCCCAACGGATTGGTTCGTACATATCATCAGAAGCAACAAGAACTTCAGGGTATTTACGAAGTACGTCAGCTAAAGCTTCTAATTCAGCTTTAGTGTAGATCATACCTGTTGGATTTGAAGGGCTGTTTAATACTACTAAACGAGTTTTGTCAGTAATTGCAGCTTCTAATTGAGCAGGAGTGATTTTGAAACGTTGTTCTTCACCACATTTTACAATTACAGGCACGCCTTCAGCGATAATCACCATGTCAGGGTAGCTTACCCAGTAAGGTGCAGGAATAATTACTTCATCACCTTTGTTTAACAAAGCAAGTGCCAAGTTAAAGAAAGATTGTTTGCCACCACAAGAAACCAAGATTTGGTTCGCAGCGTATTCAAGATTATTGTCACGTTTTAATTTAGCAATAATTGCTTTTTTAAGACCTGGAGTACCGTCAACAGCTGTATATTTGGTGAAGCCATTGTTGATAGCAGCAATTGCAGCATCTTTGATGTGTTGTGGGGTATCGAAATCCGGTTCACCTGCGCCTAAACCAATTACGTTTTTACCAGCAGCTTTAAGTTCAGCAGCTTTGTTAGTAACAGCAAGTGTAGGGGACGGTTTGATGCTATTTACACGATCAGACAGACGTACGTCCACGGCAGTATTCCTTCTTATAGGGATTAAAAAAATAAAAAAGCACACTATCTTAGCCTAATTGCACACTAATGAGGAGTGGCAAAATCAACATTGTGCAAAAAAGTATGTGAATAAATGAAAGATTGCCGATTGAGTAAAATCATATTCAGTTACGTTATTTGAATAGCGAACTTTTTTGAATTTTGTACCAATTTTAATTTAAGTCATAAAACAAAAGGCCACCATTGCGGTGACCTTTTATCTTATTTTACATTGAATTGAACCGAGTTCTTATTATTTGTGCTTATTGAACAAAGCGAGATAGATCTTCTTCAGGGCGTGCAGTAAGCACTTCGACACCATTTTTTGTTACAAGTAGGGTGTGTTCATACTGAGCTGACAAGCTATGATCTTTAGTAACCACAGTCCATTTGTCGCCTAGAAGTTTAGTTTTCCAGTCGCCGCCATTGACCATCGGTTCAATGGTAAAGGTCATGCCTTCTTCTAAAATCATGCCTGTATTAGATTGACCATAATGCAGTACTTGCGGCTCATCATGGAACACTGTGCCAATACCGTGACCGCAGTATTCACGAACAACGCCAAAACGCTCTGACTCAACATATTGTTGAATGGCATGACCGATATCACCGATAGTCGCGCCCGGTTTCACGACAGCGATACCGCGGTACATCGCTTCCTGTGCAACTTTACATAAGCGGTTTGCTAAAATAGAAGTTTCACCACCTACGATATACATCATGTTGGTATCGCCATGGTAGCCATCTTTAATCACGGTTACGTCAATATTTAGAATGTCGCCTTTTTTGAGCTTTTTACTATCCGATGGAATACCGTGACACACCACATGGTTCACTGAGGTGCAAATCACATGTTGGAAAGCAGGGCGACCCGGTGCTGCACCATAACCTAAGCAAGCAGGAATTGCGTCTTGTTTATTGACAATATAGTCATGACAAATCGTATCAAGTTCTAGGGTAGTCACACCTGGAACAATGTGCGGTTTGATCATATCCAAGACTTCTGCCGCTAGTCGTCCCGCCACGCGCATTTTTTCAATTTCGTCAGGGGTTTTGATTAAACGACGTGGAGCTTCGTAAGTACTGTTCATGATCTCTAAAAACTTTTGGAAATTTGTATGTGACTATGGTATAAATAG
>NZ_JBLZXR010000117.1:0-88679 GCF_050285345.1 Acinetobacter sp. | reverse complement strand
ATGGTAACGAAAACAGAAACAACAGACATTGTCACTAGTCCAAAGACACAGGAAAGACAACAACCGAGTTTTAAACGTTGGTTGAAGCATTTTTTTTATATGCCTGCGGCAAACCGTTTTTTTAATAAGCAAGATCAGCAGGCCATTGCACAAGCGGTGACAGAGGCTGAGCACGGTCATGTAGGTGAAATACAAGTGGTGATTGAAGGGCATATTCCTTCAAACCAAGCTTATTATCAAAATACCCGTGCTCGTGCTGAACAGCTCTTTGCGGAACTGGGTGTGTGGGATACGGAGTTTAATAGTGGTGTTTTGCTGTATTTAAATTTGTGTGAACGCCAAGTAGAAATTGTGATTGATCGCGGCATTAAAAATGCAACAGAGCAAAATATTTGGGATGGAATTTGCCAAAGGATCATTCAACACATGCAAAAAGAGATGTATAGGACTGCCATGACGGAGGGTGTAAAAGAGATCGGAAATGTCATGGATGAGTTTTATGCGGGTAAGTCTGTAGATCGTGCCAATGAACTAAGCAATACACCAATTATTTTGGGTTAATAAAACGTAGGAAAGTGACACAAATTGTCACTTTTGAACACAAAAAGAGACACAATATTTACAAAAATAAAAATATTTTCTTAAAGTGCTGTTTTTTCTGTCAATTTTATTATAATAAAACTTGGCACGTTTTGTGCTGTTTATAAAACAAGCTGCATAGCTTTATTAAATAATTAAATTAAAAAACATTTGTGGAGAATGTTATGAAATCAGTTCAAAAGGGTTTTACTCTTATCGAATTAATGATTGTAGTTGCAATTATCGGTATTCTTGCTGCGATTGCGATTCCTCAGTACCAAAACTACATTGCGAAATCACAAGTTAGCCGTGTAATGGGTGAATTGAGTTCAGTGAAAACTGCTATGGAAAGCTGTATTCTTGATGGTAAAACAAAAGTTGAGAATAATCAGACTACATTTGACGCGCTTGGTGTTGATGACCAAGCTAAAACATGTTTCTTAGGTGCAACAACATCAACACTATTGGGTGCAACTGAGAGTAAGCTAGCATATACAGGTTTAACGGTCGGTTTACCTACAGCTAAAGGTGATACTGGTTATGTATCAGGCCAATTTGGTACCTCAGCAGCTGCACAGTTAAAAACATCAGTATTAACTTGGTCACGTGCCGCTGATGGTTCATGGTCTTGTGCGAGTAGTGCTGAAGCAAAATTTGTGCCTACTGGTTGTACTTTTGTTAAAGAATTAAAGTATGCTACATATCAAGCGGCTCCAGTTAAGGAAGAAGCTAAAAAAGAATAATTCATTATTTTAGTGAAAAAGAACTCCTCTATATAGAGGAGTTCTTTTTATCATAAATAAAAAGAAGAAAAATTTATCGTATGCTAAAAAAAATTATGTATGTTGCTTTTGTTATTACAGTGAGCTATCTATATGGAGTGTATGCTATTTATGGTAGTACACCCTTTTTAAGAAAAAGTTATTTTATAGAGGCGTGGTGGGCTAAAACTAATATTAAATGCCAGCATGACTACTCAGTATTTTTGAAAAATTTTTTAGAAAAAGTTGTATCGGATTACGGCAGCTTGTCGAATCAACTGGTTTATTTAAAAAAAGATGGAAACATTGAATCTTGTAATAGCGGCGCGAATGTAAATGAAGATACACGCTTCCGTTATGCCAGCTTAACCAAAGTAATCACTGCAGCGCTTTTTTTGGAAAATGAAAAATTGGGGCTGTTAAACCGTGAAGATGATCTGCGGCAATATATTGAAATGAAGCATCCTGTTGATGCCAGAATGCAAAAGATTCAGCTGTTTAATTTATTGACGCATACTTCAGGATTTGACCGTACCCAAAGCAATGACCCCATTATTCAGGAAGGAAAATCATGGTGTCCTAATCATTTGGAGAAGTTGAATTATATACGTTTGGATCATCAGCCAAATACAGTGTATAGCTATGACAACCGAAACTATTGTGTTTTGGGTGCAGTATTGGCAAAAAAAATAGGCCAGCCCTTTAGTGTGATTTTGAATGATTATTTGGCGTTTCATCATTTTGATCACATAAAATTCATTGATGGCCCATTTATGCCAGATGAAGTAGATTATGATTTTCGTTTTGAAGAATATTATTTCCCTTCATATACTCAAAAATATGATTTTTATGCAATGCAGTCTGCTGCAGGGTTGTCGGGTTCTGCAAAAGATTATGCAAAGTTAATCCATTATTTTATTGATCAGCGAAAATTACTATTAACCCAAACGGTTTTAGAAATAACAGATACAGGGAAAAAAAATAATTCATTAAGTATAGGTTTGCAGCAAACTACAACATCAAAGGGAGAGGTAATTTCTTATCACTTTGGTGCGCTTCCTGCTTCTAGAAGCATGCTGATAATCCGCGGAAATGGCGATATTCTTGTTTGGACTGGCAGCGGAGTACCTGAAAAAAAAGGTTATAATGATGCCACATTATTAAAATATATTGCTGATCAATTTTAATTTATGAATAGAATAAGTATAATTTTTATAAAAAAGGGACTAGTTGACAAAATTTTTTTTATTAAAAAAATGATTTTTAATTAATTTTATTTTTGGCATTTTTTTGCTTATATCTTATTTTAAGGGGGATATGAATAAAGGATTTACATTAATAGAGCTGATCATTGTTATAGCTATTATTAGTATATTTTCTGCTATCACAATTCCAATGTATCAAAGAAATATTGCAAAAATACAAATTGTCTCCACTCTAGTAGAATTGAATGGGGAAAAATCTCAATATGAACTAATAATGAATAAAGGTTCAACCTCTGGTAGCACTGCGTTTACTGTCTCTAATATCTTTTTTTTCTGGAGCTCAATCCAGCATATGTGTTTATGAAGTTAATGAACCTGATAATGATGGAAATTCGGATCAGGCATTGGTCTGTAAATTTATAAATACGACATCTGTACTAAAGGGTGAATCAGTTTATTTAAATAGAAATAAAGATGGTGTCTGGCTGTGCATAACATATGTGGGAGTGGATCTTTAGTTAAAGCTTAAGAATGTTATTAAATTTGGATTTAATATATACTCTCTCAATTTATAAAAATATGAAATTATGTCAAAGCGGAATAATTTTTTTTTATCGCATTTATTTATCTCTATTTGCATTGGGTTAACAGCAGTTGGGCTGATATTTTTAGTCTGGTATCCAGCGCCGCTAGCGAAAGCACTTGGCGTAACCCATATTTCTTTAATGCTGCTTGCTATAGATGTTATTTTAGGGCCTGTACTGGGGTTTATTGTATTTAAAGAAGGTAAAAAGACATTAAAAATGGATTTGGCCATTATTATTGTCTTACAGCTGTCAGCACTTTCATATGGTCTATTTAGTATTTATCAAGGACGGCCTGTATGGCTAGTCTTTCAAAATGACCATTTTGATTTAGTACGTTTGAATGATGTTGTTGTAGATAAGAAGGCTCATAAAATGAATTGGCTGAAACCTCAGTTTAGAGCTGTTGAGATGGGGCAAACAGCACTGCAAAAAAACAAATATGTGGTTGAAGAAATGCAGACAGGCATTCCGGCTTCTTATCGTGTTGAACGCTATATACCGATTGAACGATCAGCAAATGAAATGCTGGCCAAAAAACGTGATCTGAAAGATCTGAATCATTTCAATAAAGCTCATGATGTATTGAAGATTGTTAAGCAATACCCGCAAGCAGCAGGCTGGCTGCCGCTTCGTGTCATGACTGGCATAGATATGGTGATATTGATTGATTCTAAAGGTGCGGTGGTCAAAACAGTAGACTTAAGACCTTGGAAATTATCTTGATAAAAAACCCGCATTCGCGGGTTTTTTATCGCATCCGTTTTTAAATCTGACTTTGAATATAATTCTCTATACCCACAGTCTCAGTTAAATCTAGTTGTGTTATCGCCCAATCCAACCATTCTTCTTCTTTTTCTAAAATTTCTTGCACCAAATCGCGAGTCACATAGTCTAACTGTTCTTCTGCAAGCTTAACTGCTGCTTGTATCGCTTCAATGTTCTCTTTAACTTTACGCACGTCACAATTTAATACTTCAACCGTATGCTGGCCGATATACAGCTTGCCCAAATGTTGTAAGTTTGGCAGACCTTCTAAAAATAGAATGCGTTCAATAATTTTGTCTGCATGCTTCATTTGACGAATTGATTCTTTATATTCCGCAGAACCGAGTTGCTCAATGCCCCAATCGTTAAACATACGTGAATGCAGGAAATATTGGTTAATTGCAGTTAAATGATGATACAGCACCTGATTTAACTGATTGATTACATCACGATTGCCTTTCATGTCAGACTCCTTAACTGCAAGAATTTAAATTAATTCATTTTAATCGAAGATTTGAATAGAAATATCTTAAACAACAATAAGCGACTTTGCGAGTGTTTTATAGAACAGCAAATGAAAATCACAATCAAAACAATCAGCTAGTTTTGTAGGGAGTTGTAAATAAAAAAACCGCTTAGAGTCAAAAGCGGGGAGGAGGAATGGTCAAAAGACCATTGGTTTTATCATTATGCTTATAGTGGCGCTTGTGCGCTTTATTTTAAATCGGTGTTATGCGGCAATCGCGATACGTGCAGCAATTTGTGCTACTTCGTCACTGATGATCGCACGCGCTTCCGGCGCACAGCGACCACAACAAGTGCCAAGGTCGAGCATATCGCGCACTTCGCGATAGCTTTCAGCACCATTCGAGATGGCATCTTTAATATCTTGATCGGTAATACCACGGCACAGGCAAACGTACATGAGAGTAAACCAAATGAATAATGGGATAAGTAATATTATTGATAATTGTTATCGTTTGTCAATAAAAATCATTTGAAATAGCGTTTAATCTGATTGAGTTTTTGAATAAAAAAAGCCACTTGAGCGGAAATTTGAGTCATGCTCGGATTTTCGCGTAATATTTTTTGATCTTTTGGGCTGATATATTTCGTAAAAGAATTAATTACTGGCGTGTAACTGATTGACTGATGTTACACAATAACATCAGAAGCGCCATTTGATTCAAATAAAAGAACGCTACGCGGCGATGTCGTCCGCAATTGTTTGAGACAGGACGACTTCTAATCAAAAATGTTTTTGCGATACTTTGAATAATTAGACGGTAGTGAATGAGTTTTGCGGTGAGGAGCACTGCTCCGCAAGTTGGTTTCCTTGCGAAGCACGCTTCTCATTTTGCCGAATGAGAAACAACGTTTCATAAGAGTACCTCCAGCCGAAGGCTAATCCCTTTAGTCAAACCTTAGCTGTAAGACTCCGTCGAATAGACTTAAAAATCATTTTAAAAATACGAAATTACTTTTACGGGCGTAACATCAGTTATTGATTAATAATAACGATACCATCCATCTCAACCAGTGCACCTTTCGGTAGGCTCGCAACACCAAGTGCCGCACGTGCAGGGTAGGGTTGAGCGAAATATTCGCCCATAATTTGGTTGACCAATTGGAAGTTAGAGAGGTCGGTAAGGAAAATATTCAGTTTCGCAATATCCGTTAAGGTGCCACCGGCAGCTTCACATACCGCTTTTAAGTTATCGAATACACGGCGAATTTGAGCTTCAATGCCTTCTACCAGTTCCATGCTGTATGGATCTAAGCCAATTTGTCCAGACAAATACAACGTGTTGTCCACTAAAATGGCTTGTGAGTAAGTACCAATTGCAGCGGGTGCATTTTCAGTATGGATTACCTGACGGGACATCTATTTCTCCTATGATTATCTCAGACACACTGCAAAGAATATTGTAATGTGTGATTTAGCTGGCAACTTTTGCAGGTTCAGCAATGGCAATCGGTTGTGCCAAACGACTGATGCGTGGGAAGCCAAAATGCATTCTTAAATTACGGATAATTTCGGCAATTTGTTTGCGGTTATGTACCACGATATTTACATAAGTTTTATCTTCATGTGAACGAACCGCTTCCACCCCCACTTTTTCTTTACGACATAAGTAAATCAGCTCAGAAATCTGTTCATCATTGAGCAGCATATTGAGGCAAAGATAAGCGGTAAAACTGATATCTTCACTGTCTTCAGCAGTCCAGTGCAAAGGCATGATATTTTCAGGATGTTGATGCTGTTCATGCAATAAATTATGACAACGCGCACGATGCACGATTAAACCACGACGTGAAAGATGTCCTTGAATTGGATCACCTAATACCGGGTTACAGCAATGGGCATATTTTACATCGACGCCATCGGTGCCTAAAATCAAGCGCGCTGAATTACTGGAAGTTTGAATCGCATCCAGTGCAAACAAATGATTGGCAACCAGTTGTGGCAGTAAATCACCCACTGCGATTTGTTCAAATAAATGCTCTTTATCATTTAAATGCCGCCAATTGAGGACATTTTCCCAATCGGCTGAGCTTAGATCTTTCACTGAGCGGTTAAACAGTTTTAAGGCGCGATTTAAGGCTTGTTGACCCACCAGACGCTGTTCATCCTGATCTTGATCACGCAGAATGTTTTGCAATGCGCGGCGAGCTTTTTGCGTGTTGATAAAACTGAGCCAGTCAGGGTTTGGAGTCGCCAGTACATCGGTGATAATTTCAATGACTTGTCCACTTGTTAGCGGGGTAGAGAGTGGTTTGGTTTCACCATTCACTTTTGCCCCAACAGCGTGGTTCCCTAAAAATAAGCTGGCAGAATAAGCAAAATCAACCGCTGTGGCACCTTGAGGTAATTCATGCAAATGACCATGTGGTGTATAGACCCAAATTTTTTCTTGATGCAGATAGTCCAGTAACTCACTAAATGTGGTTTTGGCACATTCACCATCAATCAGTACGTTGAGGTTTTGCATGGAAGCCTGAATGGCAGAGCGGCAGGCTTGAGGCGCATTTTCACCCAGTACCACACCAAAACGAGCAGCTTTACGCATCAGTTCCGTTTGAATGGTCAGGGAAAGTGTGGTCTCTTCACCTTTTAGGCGCAGCATGAGTGACTGGTTGCCACCGGGAAGTGGGCGGCGAATATGGTCTTCATAACTGAGAACTTGAAAGCTCTGTTCAAGAATCTCTGCCAGTCGGTCACAGTCAGCAATGCTTTGTAGAATAATTTCAAAAGCATGGCTGTGGGTGAGTTCTTGCAGATCAATGTCATTTTTAACAAAGTGGCGCAGCAATTCAATATTGTTATTTTTCTTTTTAATTCGACCGCTAATGTGGTGGTGTTCAAGTAGGGCGGTGAGGTTGTTTTCCCACTGAGTTTGATACTCACAGCGTTTAGGCTTGGTTTGGAGTAGTGCTTCCTGAACATTGTTATACATATCTAAATCGAGATTTTGATAACACAGATGTTCAAGGTTGTCGGCCATTTCATTCATACCGACCAGACGTGCCATCGGCACAAAAATTTCAAAAGTTTCCTGTGCAATGCGTGCGCGTTTATCTGGGCGTAAAGCGCCGAGCGTGGTCATATTATGATAGCGATCGGCCAATTTAATAATAATGACACGTGGGTCTTGTAAAGTGGCTTGTAGAATTTTACGGAAAGATGCGGCTTTATTATATTCTTTGTCGCTTGATTGACTCAGTTTAGTCACACCATCGACCAGTTCAGCGATGGTGAGGCCAAATTTTTCGGTAATATCTTGTTTGGTAAATTCGGTATCTTCAATCACATCATGTAACAGCGCAGCCATGAGTGTTTCAGGATCTAGACGCATATGCGCCAAAATACAACTGACGGCAATCGGATGCAGGATGTAGGGTTCACCACTTTTACGGGTAATACCGTCGTGGGCAATATCTGCATAGTCACAAGCTTCAAGCACGCGTTCGACATCACTTACCGACAGGTAAGCGTCGATAATCACATTTAACTGTTGCTTGGCTTGACTGACCATTGGCCCTGGCATAGAACACCCTTTTACTACTGCGATGGATTGAAACGGTTAATACTTTAATGAAATGCATATTGCGAGACTTGTCAATTTTTTATTGCGAAAAATGAAAATCTTTTTTGGATTGCGAAGCACTTCTTTAGCTTATGTTATAACTGTTCTGAACAAAATATTAAAGACAATCCATAAAAAAAGCCTAGTTAAAAACTAGGCTTTTTTTATTTGGTTGATCTTATTGGAAAGAAAAACCATCTAAGTTGAGGTTATTTGCTGAAAGTGCAAGATCTAAGCTCGAAGTTTGGTAGTCTTGTTCACGTTGTTTCAAAATATCTTTAGATACATGACCCGCTGCGATTTCACGCAGTGCAACAACGGTCGGTTTATCGTTATCCCATTCAACAGTAGGTTCGATGCCTTGACGTGCCAATTGACGCGCGCGTTTGCTTGCCACTAGTACAAGCTCAAAGCGGTTGTCTACATGGTCTAAACAATCTTCAACGGTTACGCGTGCCATAAGAATTCTCGTTTGAATATAAATTTTTAACAGACTGTGCAGTATAAGGTGCTTTGTCTATAGACTCAAGTTTTAATCACTGCTCAGTCGGCGTGATTAATTTTTCAATTAACTGCTGATGACGTGTCGCTTGCTGTTTTAAAACCAAGCGATTAGCAATAATCACAGACTCTAAATCATGTAAGGCTTTATTAAAATCATCATTAATAATGACGTAATCAAAATTTACATACTGCTGCATGTCTTCAACTGCGCAGCTTAAGCGATGTTCGATCACTTCAACTGAGTCAGTGCCACGGTTTGATAAGCGTTGGCGTAAGTCAAACTGACTTGGTGGGAGAATAAAAATTTGTCTAGATTCAGGAAAAAGTTTACGAACCTGTTCAGCCCCTTGCCAGTCAATTTCCAGTAAAACGTCATGGCCTTTCGCCAATTGTTCTTTAACTGTACGTTGTGCTGTGCCGTAATAATTACCAAAAACTTCTGCATATTCAATAAAGCCACCTTCTTCAACCAAAGATAAGAAGTCTTCTTTTTTTGCAAAATGGTAATGTACGCCGTCTAATTCGCCAGGACGCTGACCACGAGTGGTATGAGAAACAGAGACATGTAAATTGTTTACACGTTCAAGCAGGGCTTTAACGAGGGATGTTTTGCCCGTTCCCGAAGCAGCAGAAACGACAAACAAGAGACCCGACATGATATTTTTCCTGATATGATAAAATATCTTCTCTATTTTAGAGTAGACGCGCGCCAAACAAAATAGTCAGACGTCTATTGTTTGCATTTATTTCAAGTGATACCCGTAAAATTTGAGTGGGCATTGAGGATTCTATGGAAATTGTTTTAGCTAATCCACGCGGTTTCTGTGCAGGGGTAGATCGTGCCATCGCGATAGTCAACCGTGCACTCGAATGCTTTAACCCACCCATTTATGTGCGTCATGAAGTGGTGCATAACAAATTTGTAGTCGATGATCTGCGTCAGCGTGGGGCAATTTTTGTCGATGAACTGGATGAAGTGCCTGACGATAATATCGTGATCTTTAGTGCCCATGGCGTATCTAAAGCGGTGCAACAAGAAGCAGAGTGTCGTGGCTTAAAAGTCTTTGATGCCACTTGCCCGTTGGTGACCAAAGTCCATATTGAAGTGACCAAATATGCCCGAGAGGGTATTGAGGCGATTTTGATTGGTCATGAAGGGCATCCTGAAGTTGAAGGCACGATGGGACAATATGACACTAAAAATGGTGGCTCGATTTATTTGGTTGAAGATGAACAAGATGTTGCTGCGCTAGACGTTCGTAACCCAGAAAAAGTGGCTTTTGTCACTCAAACTACGCTGTCTATTGATGATACGGCCAAAGTAATTGATGCACTGCGTCAGAAATTCCCTGAGATTCAGGGGCCGCGTAAAGATGATATTTGCTACGCGACACAAAACCGCCAAGATGCGGTACGTGATTTGGCCGAGCAGTGCGATGTGGTCTTGGTTGTGGGGTCACCGAACTCTTCGAACTCAAACCGTTTACGTGAATTGGCTGAACGGATGGGTAAACATGCGTACTTGGTCGATAATGCAGAACAATTGCAGCAAGAATGGTTTAATGAACAGACTAAAATTGGTGTAACTGCAGGAGCATCTGCACCTGAAATTTTAATTAAACAAGTAATTCAGCGCCTACAAGATTGGGGGGCAAAAGCGCCGCAAGAGCTAGATGGCTGCGAAGAAAATATTACATTTAGTTTACCAAAAGAGTTACGTATTCCTGTAACTCAGGCATAAAGTGTTAATGACTTAACATTCTGAATTTTTTTAAGAATTGACAGATAATTGCTTTTTGGCAATTATCTGTTTTTTTATGCCTTTTATCCTTATTTGTGTTGGTTTTGTAATTTAATTGGGTATTATTTTTAATAGGGTAAGGTTTTGTTGCTTTGGGGGGAGTATGCAGAAAAATAAAGGATTCACGTTAATTGAGTTGATGGTGACGATTGCTGTGTTGGCGATTATTGCCATGATGGCTGCGCCTTCGTTTCAAGCAATGATTTATAATTATGAATTAAAAAAAGAATTTAAAGAGCTGATTTATATATTGAGTGATGGAAAGTCAATATCTCGTGTATCTAATAAAACAGTGTCTATTCTTTTTCGAGAACCAGAGAGCGGTGATCCTGTTCACGCTTTATATTTGAATGTAGATGAAGATAAATATGATTTTAATATGAAAGATGAAGAGATTTTATTTAGAAATAATGGTGTGATAGATCCTGCGACTGGAGATTTTCCTTTGTGTTTTGAATTAAAACATATTAAAAGCGGTCAAATAAAAAAAGTAGAAGTATCACAATTAGGAATGCAGCAGGTGTCTAATGGAGCTTGTACAGGAGGGACGCCATGAGTTTTCAAAAGGGTATGGGGATGATTGAGATCATTATCTCTATTTTGGTGCTGGCGATAGCAATTTTAGGGTTTATGGCTTTGCAGTATCGTTCTGTTGAGCTAGCAGCAGAGGCAATGCAAAGAGTTGAGGCAGTCAATCTAGCTCGTAATCTATCTGAACGTATTTATGTAAATAGAATTGTATATTCGGATGATTCAGGGCTTTTAGATAAAGGTGATGTCTCTGATTGTTTGAGTAAGGATAATGCGATCGTTGAATGTGATCCTGTTGACTTTATGGCTAAAGATATTGCAGATATTAAGTCTATTGCAGAATCTAAAGCGATGGATATTAACTTGTTGACTTGTCCAGATACTGCCAATAACAGAGCATGTATTTATGTTGCTTGGGATGAAACTAAAGCTGAACAAGGTGATGAGGATGATAATGCTTGTACATCATCAGATAATTTTGCCTACTATCCAGAATCTAAATGTATTGTAATTGAGGCCTTCTAATGAATAAAAAGAATTTAGGCTTCACGCTTGTAGAGTTAATGATTTCGCTTGCATTGGGTCTAATTATTGTCTTGGTTGCTGTGCAAATGCTGTTGTCAGGTCAAAAAAGTTTAGCTTTCCAAACAGCAATGGTTGATGTGCAGGATAATGCGAACATTGGCTTGAATTATGTTGTCAGTGATTTGAAATTAACGAATTTGAATATTATTAATCGCGATATGAAGAGCACGGGTATTTCAGGCCTTGTTGTAAATGCTTCAAATTATCCATCGTTAATTACGGCAAATAGAAGCGTGAGTTCTACTGGGGTGGCTAGTGCCAGTACTCAAGTGGAGAAAAGTGATGTACTGGTGATTCAATACCGTCCGAATGTTACGGGAGGATACGATTGCGAAGGTACATTAATTGAAAGTACTCAAGAAGTTGTGGTTCAGCGTTATTTTTTAAGACCAGATGAAAATGGAGCTGCACATGATTTGGCTTTGGCGTGTGATGCTGGAAGATATACAGCTGCATCAACTACTGTTAGCGGATTGAATGCTGATAGTACCAAAGGCGGTCAAATAATTATGCCCCGAATTGACCATTTTAAGGTGTTGGTTGGGGTTCAAGATATTGAAACAAATAAACTTAGTTATATGACTTTAGCTCAGTTTGCGGCAGTGCCTGCAGCAGTGAGTGCTGACAAAGGGAAGCGTGCAGTTTCTCTGCAGGTTGGATTATTGGCACGTTCGATTGACAGTTCTGGAACGAATACACCAGAACAAACGCAATACTCTTTATTGAATGAATCGTACAGTGTGTATAAGCCAGATACGATGACAACGAAATTTATTCGAATACCTGTAGAGCAAACGATTGCGTTAAAAAATGGTTTAGGGGAGCGCTGATGATTAAAAATAAGCAAACGGGTTCAGCGTTAATCGTCATTTTGGTTGTGGTACTGATGTTGACCATTATTGGTGTTATGGCGGTACGTTCTGGCATATTTGGCTTGAATGTGGCGACGAGCAGCCAAGTTTCCAGAATTATGGATCAAAATAATGATGCAGCCTTATTTAAGATTGAAGACAGTGCACAATTTCCTGAGTTCTTAGTGGGTACGGGGTTATTTGGCTATCCTAAAATGGATACAAACCGTGATAAAGAATTGGTGATCTGCTATAGAGGCAAGAGTGCTGAGTTTTATCAATTCTATCGTGCAAGCTTGGCTTATATAGAAAAAACTGACGGTGTTGATGAAGTAAAAATAGAGAATATTGGCGGTGATGCCCGTCCTGGTTTTTGTCAAGTGTCGAATGATAATGCTGATTTTGTCAGCGGCCGGGCCGCTGCAATGACACAAATAGCGGTGCGTGTTTCAGGGGATACTGGAGCGGATAGTGATCCTTTCGCGTTTTATCAAGAAGGGACAGATACGGAAACAGGCAAGCTGGATGAGGCTGTACGGTTAATTATTACAGCTACGACGGTTATGCCTGCATTAAGTTCTGAGACAAATGCGACAATTAATGCTTGCCTAAGAGGGATGAGCTATTTAGATGCATCTGTTGATGCGGAAACCGTTGCTGAGTGCTTGAGTAAGCATTCGGTTCCGTTTAAAACCCAAGTATCTGAATACAGTTTGGGACAATTTATTAAAAAAGTTGCAGCTTAGGAGAGTCGTTATGAAAAATGGCACACACATTAAGAAAAAATGGATGCAATTTAAAGTATCGGCTTTATCTGCATCTATTACGGCGCTAATAGTCAGCAGTATTCCTACCCAAATTTCTGCTTCAGATATTGATATTTATCAATCTGGCGGTACAGGCGCAATTAATATTTATTTTATGCTGGACGTGTCTGGCAGTATGGGGAGTACTAGCCTGCCAGATGATTATGGGTATACTGCTACAAAAGAGGTTTGTAATAGCAGTAAAGGGATTACGTATACGCAATCTAATGCGGGAACTAACTATATAACTTTTGAATATAAAGGCAATAATAAGGGAAACTATAAAAATGAGGGAAATAACTATGTGTTTGTTGGAGAGAAGAAGGGTAAATACATTATAAAAAAAATCGACACAAAAACTTTTACTGGTGCGTCTAGGTATAATGCGACAGAAGTAACGGTTGAAAGCTGTAATAATGTAAGTACTAATATTTGTCCGGCATCTTGGTCATATTGGGATGATCGGTGGGTTTGGAGCGGTACTACATTGTCGAAAACCTTATCTAAACATGGGTATGATTATGCGCAAAGTGGTGAAGCCTATTGCTTAGTTAAAGAGACAGACTTAAATATTTCGGATATTAACGATCAAAACTACTTAAAGAAAATTAAGAAAATTTGTGAGCCTGTAGAGGGTAAGACTGGAGAATATAATTGTCTTACTAGACTAGCTAACTTAAAGAAGGGCTTTTATGAATTAATTAATTCTTCTGAAATCACAAAAGATCATAATTTTGCTATAGGTCAATACACTGGCGATAGTACAAACAATGGAGGGATAGGTACATTACTGAATTTCACCTCTATGGATAGTGTAGGAAAGGCTTCTATTTCTAGATCTGTTAGCAATCTAATAGCAGCCGGCGGGACGCCAATTGCTGCTGCTTATCAAGAAGCCAGTTCAAAAATTACAACTGGTAACTCTCTAAGTAATGCCAAGCCATCATGTAGCGGTAATGGTATCTATTTTTTAACAGATGGACAGCCAGATCCTGGTTTTACTGATTTATTTTCTAGTAATAAAGTTGAAGATAGTGAACTGATTTATAGCGCACATACAATCAATAGTAAGGGAACAAAACAATACGATTGGTATGGAAATCCTATCATGGCGAATACAGATTATTGGCAGAAAGTGGTTGGGAAGGCGAAAACTTTATATGGCAGTTCTAAACTAATCAAAACTGCAACTGTCGGTTTTGGTGGCGAATATTACTTAACATCAGATTATGCCAAAAATGGTGAGTTTGAATGTTCTGTGTATAGCCACCCTGAAAAAGGTCTGTGCTTATGGGGCACTAAAAACCAAAAATATGGTCAAGGTGGATTTTACAATGCACAGTCGGCTGAGGATATTGTAGGCAGCATTAAGCAATTTGTTAGTGATGTATCAGTTCCTGTTGAAGGCTCAACAATGGGCACAAGTACAATTCCAGTTGATGCATTAAATTCAACGCAGTTGCAGCCTTATTCGTATTTCCCAATGTTTAAGCCGCTTATTGGCACAAAAGCTCAACTATGGGTGGGCAATTTAAAGAAATTTAAAGTTAGTAATGGTTCTATTTACGACACCTCAGATGCGACTGTTTTTGATCAAGACCAAATTCGCGCAAAATTAAGAGATTTTTGGTTTAGTGAAGCTGGCAGCAGTGATGATGACCCTTCAGTGGGCTGGGGCGGGCATCTAAGTCGTTTAAAAGCTAATAATTTACCAAAAATGGATGGAGCACCAGACTTTAATCGTAAATTGTTTATAGACAGAGATGGCGAGCTTGTAGAAGCATCGGTTGTTTTATCTGATGCAAATAAACTTCCGAATAGTGAATATTTATATGGTCTTTTAGGATTTTCGAAACTGACACTGGCTGATTTTGAAGCATTGGGTGCAATGGATCAGACACAGCAATTAGAATATTTGAAGACTAAAACAGATGCTAGAGGTCATCAGCTAGGTTCTGTTATTCACTCTACACCAGTGCTTTTAACACAAAAAGGCGCAGTCAATGTTGTCAACGGCGTTCAGTCCTCTAAAAACCGTGAAGATTATATTATGTTTGGCACCACGCAAGGTGTGCTGCATATTGTAAAAGCAGGCCAGCAGGACACAAGTGCTATTGATGCTAATGGCGGTACAGATGTATTTAGCTTTGTGCCTCAAGAGTTTATTGCAAATCAAGCGAAAGGTTTTGCTGAATCTTTAGCTATGGAACGCACTGATTCTGTAGATACATTCTTCTATGGCGTGGACGGCCCTTGGGTGGCGCATACGGTATATGAGCCACAGGTAACGGATACTTATAAAGAAGTAGATGGTAAAAAAGTTTTAGAAAGTACAAGCGGGTCGTTGGTTGTAAAGGCAAATAGTTCTAAAAGTCATCAATATGTGTATGGCGGTTTACGTATGGGCGGCCGCAGCTATTATGCTTTGAATCTTTCGGATATGGCGGAACCAAAATTGATGTTCCATATTAATCCAGATGCGGTTGAGTCTGGTCCGTTATCGCATATGGGGCAAAGCTGGTCAAAACCATCGTTAGCTTATATTCGCTGGAATGGCGAAAAGAAACTTGCGATGATTGTCGGTGGCGGTTATGACAAGAAATATGAAGACCATGATTTTACCAATGATGGTGCGCAATCTGTAAAGGGTAATGGTATTTACATTTTTGATGCTAAAAATGGCCAACTGTTGTGGTGGGCGAGTAAAGGTACAAATACAACTGCGGACGAGTCATCGGATGCTGTTTTAGATAGTGATGGTGCTGTCACTACACCTGCCTTTAATGAAATTGGAACAATGTATAATAGTATTCCATCACGAATTAAAGTAATTGATCGTGATGGTGATGGTATTGCAGATCATTTGTATACAGGTGATTTAGGTGGAAAAGTCTTTAGAATTGATTTAAATCCTAAACATTTTATTAGTGATGATGAAGATAAGAACCAGCCATTTACGTTAAATGCTTTTGAGTTTGCTGATTTGGGACAGCGCCGTTTTTATGAGCCGCCTACATTCACAATTCATAAGTCAGGAATGACACGATACGCAGTCCTGTCGATGGGGTCTGGTGATAGAAGCAGTCCTTTAAGATCTTCTCAAGTGAATGACTTATTGGTTGGATTGTATGACTATGGTGTGACTCAACGAACGCCAAGTGCTCAAGCTACAATTCTTGAGGGGAATTTAAGAGAAATTTATAAGAGCCAAAAGCAGACAGCTGACCATAAAGGCTGGTATTACGTGTTACCAAAACAAAGTGTCGAAAGTGAGACATATCAAAGCCGAATTATTGAAGAGGGTGTTGCGTTAGATAATGATCTGTATATGGCTATTTTTGATCCGCGAAATAGTACAGCTGGCGAGAATGCTACCTCTTGTACAGGCGGCATTACGGGTGAGAGCACTTTGTATAAGTTTTGCTTGCCTGATGGTGATTGTGGTGCCAGCAAGACAAGTGTCGATAAGGTCGGTAAATTAGGTGCAGGTATTCTTGGGCTTACAATTGGTCCAGGGTCAAAAGATGACCATCGAACATTTATTTTTAATCAGCCGCCAAATCCTAAGCCAGATGAATACGTAACAGCGAATAAGCTTTTGCCGAAGAAATGGTTTGAGTATTCGCCATACAAAGCAAAGAGTAATAAATAATGAAAATTATGAAAGGCTTTACTTTGATTGAGCTTATGGTTGTGGTAATTGTAATAGCAGTAATAGCTGCTATTGCATTACCCAGCTATGCGGCTTACGTTAGAAAAAATCATGAAAAATTAGTCGTACAAAAGATGGGTGATATTGCACTGAAACTTGAAAAAGAGAAGTCACGTAATTTCAGTTACAATAATTTTCCTGATGCAGATATTGAAATTATGAAAAATCCATCTTCCAGTGAGGTGGTTTATACGGTTTCTATAGATCCTCAAGTCCAAACATGGACGATGAAGGGGTGTGTAAATAGTGCGTTAGATAATGCCAGCCGTTATAAAAACTTTGCGCAGAATAGTAAAGGCGCTCATTGTGAATGGTCTGATACCAGTTGTAATGTTCCAGATGAATGTAAATAGGAGGGCTGAAGTTGATTAAGTCTAAAGGATTTACATTTATCGAAATGATTATCGTTGTTGCAATCGTTGCAATTTTAGCGGCAATAGCAATTCCGTCATATCAACAGCATGTACGTAAAACAAAGCGAGTTGAAATGCAAAGTGAGCTTTTAGAAATTGCATCTAAACTGCAGCAGTTTAAGGCAGTACATCATACCTTTACACCAAATGGTACAGCTATTACTTTTTCTGATTTGGGATATGCTGCTGATTATTCGGGTATTGCGAATTTTCCAAAGAGCGGTACAGCTACGTATAAGGTTTCTATTGAAAATGTAACGCAAAACAGTTGGCTTTTAGTTGCCATCACCGATAATAACCAAAAGGGGGATGGAGCCTTAGGTTTAGATAGTCAAGGGCAGAAATGCTGGACACCTAATAATGATTTAACACGCTGTATACCTGATGGCACATCTAATTGGGATGGAGATTAAATTCAAAGCTGCGGATAAGTAAATATTAATCTTTCCCTTTGAATGAATTTAACGTAAAATATTGCCCTCTATGAAAGGGGTTTGAAATGTATCGATGGTCGGTACAGGGATAATCCGTAAAAACTATAAGGTTCTATCATGGTTGTTATTCGTCTTGCACGCGGTGGTGCTAAAAAACGTCCGTTCTATCAAATCATTGTGACTGATAGCCGTAATGCACGTGATGGTCGTTTCATCGAACGTATTGGTTTCTTCAACCCTACAGCTCAAGGTAAAGCAGAAAAACTTCGTTTAGACGCTGATCGTTTCGCTCACTGGGTTTCTCACGGTGCTCAACCTTCTGAACGTGTTGCTTCTTTAGCTGCTGAAGCTAAGAAAGCTGCAGCTGCTGCTTAATTCGTAGTAGGTTACCCATGACACCAACACAGAATGTTCCCGAAGATCGTATTCAGATTGGACAGCTACGTTCAGCATATGGATTAAATGGGTGGCTCTGGGTCTATTCCAATACAGAACCCATGAGCAATATATTTGACTACCTCCCTTGGTACATTGAGACCAAAGCAGGTTGGCAAATTATAGATGTAAAACGTTGGAAACCGCATGGCAAAGGCTTGGTTGTTTCGCTAAAAGGTGTGATTGATCGTACCGCAGCAGATAACTTAGTTGGTGCAAATATCTGGATTTCAAAATCGCAACTGCCTCAAGCGGGCGTGGACGAGTATTACTGGTCAGATTTAAAGGGCTTAACCGTGTTAGGTCTTGGAGAAGATGAGCAAGAAGTTAATCTCGGTCAAATCCATGAACTGTTTGAAACAGGTGCTAACGACGTGATGGTGGTTCGTGCCACTGCCGACAGTGTCGATAGCGAAGAGCGAATGATTCCATGGCATAAAGATGTGGTACAGCGTGTTGATCTCGAAGCTGGTCGTATCTACGTAAATTGGGGCGTAGATTATTAATCCTTCTAGGATTGACGCAGCAGGAAAATAGAGGAGTCTGCGATGTTTTTTGCAGTCATTACGCTTTTTCCTGAAATGTTTGAAGCGATTACGAGCTTTGGTATTAGCGGGCGCGCAGCAAAACGTGATTTAGTGCATGTCCATTGCATTAATCCACGCGAATTTGCTGAGGGTAACTACAAAAGAGTGGATGAACGTCCATTTGGTGGTGGCCCAGGCATGGTGATGATGGCTGAGCCTCTGGCAAAAGCAATTCAACGTGCCAAAGAGCTTGCAGTGCAAGCGGGTGCAGTTCATGTGCCTGTGGTGTATATGTCACCACAGGGCAAAACCTTAAATGAACCGGCAGTACAACAGTTTGTTGAATATGACGGATTGATTGTATTGTGTGGGCGTTACGAAGGGGTGGATGAGCGTTTGATCCAACAATATGTTGATCAGGAATGGTCAATAGGAGATTACGTTTTATCTGGTGGTGAACTCCCAGCGATGGTTTTATTGGATAGTGTGATTCGGAGGCTTCCGGGTGCAATGTCTGATGAGCAATCACACGTGCAAGACTCATTTGTGGATGGTCTTTTAGATTGCCCACAATATACCAAGCCAGACCATTTTGAAGGTTTGGATGTCCCTGAAGTCTTAAAATCAGGACATCATGCCAATATTGAAAAATGGCGGTTTTTGCAGCGTTATCAACGCACGTTAGAACGCCGACCTGAGTTGGTGGAAAAAGTTGAATTGACCAAGCAGCAAAAGAAATGGCTAAAAGATTCCAAGGTTTAAATTTTTTTTAAATCTTATATTAGGCTCTTTATGCATTGAAGCGGTCAAGCATAAAGGGAAAGTCAATCGGGTCTATGCGCTTTAGCCTCTAGCCCCAGCGATGATTAGACCTCTTCTAACTCGCATAATTGGAGATACCCCATGAGCGGTAAACATCCTTTAGTACAAGCTGTTGAAAATGCACAGTTGAAACAAGACATTCCTGCTTTTGCTCCTGGTGACACAGTAGTTGTTCAAGTAAAAGTAAAAGAAGGCGAGCGTGAGCGTTTACAGGCATTTGAAGGCGTTGTAATTGCGAAGAAAAACCGTGGTTTGAACTCAGCGTTCACAGTACGTAAAATTTCTAGCGGTTTTGGTGTTGAGCGTGTATTCCAAACTCACTCACCAATCGTTGCTGGTATCGAAGTGAAACGTCGTGGTGACGTTCGTCGTGCTAAACTTTACTACCTACGTGAATTGTCTGGTAAAGCTGCACGTATTCGTGAAAAGTTACCTGCTCGTAAAGTTAAAGCTTAATTTTAAGTTTAACTTGAGTGAAAAAATGCGCCTTTTGGCGCATTTTTTATGTCTAGATTTTAAGCTTTATAAGCCTTGTAATTTTAAACGGTTGGCATGTTGACGGTACAAGGCAACCGGGTCGGGTGAAAACACACTACGTAAGCCAAAGACCATATTCACTTCATCCAGATGATTATGGTTATAGTCATCGCGAATGACCTGACCTAAATGGGTGCTACAGCGTCCGACTAAACCATCATTGTCTTTGTTGCCATAAGCCAATGGACCGAGTTGGCTAATTACGGTATCCAACACATCCAGTACATTGGTGGTTTGAGCGGTCCCTGTCCAAGAATAGTAATGGATGCCCTTATCGACTTTCGATCCCGACTGATTACAGTCCGAAGCTAAGGCAGTGGTGGGGAACTTGGCATTGAAGACAGCAGCACCTGTTTCACTGATCGAGCTTAATGAGGTATCTATACTGTTGGGTAGGCTGGAATTCCCTTCTGCCCAAGTAATAATAGGCGCCAGAAGTTTGTCGCCGAGGACACCAAAGATGGAATTCAGCCCTTGATGGGCCTGAATTTTATCGGCCACCAATGAACCACGGAATGTTCCAGCAACGCCCGTCACTGATGCGACATATTCTGGTTTGACCGCGGCAATATAACGCGTGGTTGGACCGCCATGGGAATGACCAATTAAATTCACTTTGGATTGACCGGTTAAGGCCAGTACCTCTTCCACTTGTGCCAGCAGTTGTTCACCACGGACCTCGGTCGACTCAAGCGGTGACACTTGTGCGGCAAAGGTATTGGCACCATTTCGTGCTAAGTCTGGCAGAATTTGATAGAAATAGTCCATGCCAAAGCTGTCAAAACCAATGCGGGTAAAGCCAAACATACCATGCATAAATACAATGGGATATTGGGTTTTGGCGTAGGTAGTGCTGGTATTCGCTGTCACATGCTGTAAGCCTTCAGCCGCTTGAGTCGTCGATATGGCGAGCCTTGTTGAACAGAGCAGTAGGGCTGTACAGGCAATTTTCTTTTTGTTTTGCATAATTTCATCCTGAAATGATGGCGTAATTCATGATCAAGTTATTCGGAAAATGGAAGCTTTCCACCCTGATCATGGACGGTTTCAAAAGTGCTTAAGCGCAATTGATCTTGTTGAGATTTAAAATGTTGATTCCGCAGTTGTTGAATGGCTTGTTGTTTAGCACTGTCACTCAGATTGCTTTGTATGATCGAATCACGTTCGCTCAGATATTGATTGACGTTGCCCTTCCATTCACGGCGTTGACCATCGAGGTGTTCAAGGCGTTGTGTCGCCTCAGCTCCCACCAAATTTAAACGCATTTGACGGATTTCTGCTGCTGAACCGCCACGGGCTTTAATGTCAGTAGTCAGTTTGCGCAGGTCATCCAATTGATTGATTTGTTCTAAATTTGCTTTCCAATCTTCAGGCAGTTCATCAAATAATGCTTTGAATTTTTTAGCTTTTTCAACTTCAGAGAGTTTTTTGTCGTTGACCACTTCTATACGTTTTAAGGTGTATTCGTGGTAGCTATTTTCCTTGCCAAATAAACCTTCAATTTCATAGTCAGAGAAGAACTGCTGACGCAGGTTTTGCATGCTGTTATAAATTGCACGGTAATATTGTGGTGATTGTTTCTCTTCATTTGGTGGCTGCACATCACCTAAACGCTCACGATATTGCATGTAGCGATCCCACAGCGCATAAATTTGTGATAGGGCAGGTTCTTTATGGTC
Organism: Acinetobacter sp.; assembly: GCF_050285345.1. Taxonomy (GTDB): domain Bacteria; phylum Pseudomonadota; class Gammaproteobacteria; order Pseudomonadales; family Moraxellaceae; genus Acinetobacter. The sequence goes on along the minus strand of NZ_JBLZXR010000117.1, from coordinate 67,057 downwards.
TTGAGCAATATAGGTTTTAAAATCTTGTTTAATTTGCTCAATCGGCTTTTCACCATATTGCGTGATGAAATACTCAAAGCAATTACGCGTGTTTTCATTCACAATTAGTCGGTTAGCGTCATCCAGACTGATTTGACAGTTAACTTCGGTATCGTGTTGGCTTGGACTGATTAAAGGTGAATGAGCCGTATTTTCTAAGGTGGGCGTTTCCCCAGAAGCGGCCATTGCAGTCTGTTGTTGTGCCGGATTTGAAGTGTAGTCATTTTGAGAAGCTTGAGGATAAAGCCAATAAATAAAAGCCACAGCAATAAGTATGACCATGGCCAACATAAGCCAGAGTTTATTTTTTTGCATATCCCAATGCACCTTTTCGTTTTAATTGTTTTTTGAGTTCTTAATGTGAACTCAATATGACAGAAAAGCATGATAACAATATAGAAGAGTTGTAAATAATTCGCTTAGATTGCTACCATTGCATGGTACTTTTCTAGCCCGATTTTTTCATGAAAAAAGCTTCTCCTAAAATTCAGCGTCGTCCCGTACATGGTGTTTTTCTTTTAAACAAACCACTGGGAATTAGTTCTAATGCCGCATTACAAAAGGTGCGCTGGTTATTTAGAGCACAAAAAGCAGGCCATACCGGTGCACTCGATCCGCTGGCATCAGGTCTATTGCCGATTTGTTTAGGTGAAGCGACCAAGTTTTCCCATTTCTTATTGGATTCGACTAAGCGTTACCAAACCACGGTTTTTTTAGGGCATAGCACCACGACAGGCGATGTCGAAGGCGACGTGTTGTTAGAGCAAGCGGTTCCTGTATTGACCGAAGAGAAAATTCGTAGTGTGTTGGATCAATTTGTTGGTGATATTCAGCAAATTCCACCGATGTATTCGGCATTGAAAAAAGAAGGCCGTCCCCTATATGAATTGGCACGTAAAGGGATAGAGATTGAGCGAGAAGCACGCCCAATTAGCCTATATGCCATCGATTTATTATCATTTGATGAGAATAGTATTACACTCGACATTACCTGTTCGAAGGGCACTTATATCCGTGTTTTAGGGGAAGATATTGCTAAAGCATTGGGGACTTACGGACATTTAATTTATCTACACCGTATTCAAACGGGGCATTTTGATCTGAATCCAAGCTATACCATTGAATATCTGGAGAGTCTGACCGAAGCTGAACGTGAAGCATTGCTGCTGCCAGTGTATTCACCTGTCGATCATTTTACTAAAGTTCAAGCGCCTGAAGGTCGTGCTGAGTATTTTAGTCGTGGCATGGAAAGCAATATTGAGCATGCTGCGGAAGCACAGGTTTTGGTGTTTGATGGGGAGCGTTGTTTGGGCCTTGCGGAAATTACCGAGCGTAAACGTTTAGTGCCAAAACGTGTATTAAATCTTGAATAGTAATTATTGCTGATAGAAGCCAAACCATGGAAATTGAAATCATCTTAAGCCTCCTGTTTTTTGCATTTTTTGCTGGTGCAATTGATGCAGCAGTTGGAGGTGGGGGATTAATTCAAATTCCAGCCATTATGAATGCCATGCCACAGTTGTCACCGGCGACGGTTTTTGGTACCAATAAACTGGCGTCAATCTGTGGTACAGCATCGGCCGCAATTTCATTTTTGAAAAAGGTCCAACTACGCTGGAAATTGCTGGCTGTAATTGCCAGTTGTGCCTTTATCAGCTCCTTCGCGGGGGCGGCCTGTGTGTCGATGATTCCGAAGGAAGTGCTGCGTCCCTTTGTTTTGGTGATGTTGATCGTCATTGCAATTTATACTTTTGCCAAAAAACAATTTGGTCAGGTACATGTGCGTCAGGAACTTACGCCGAAAATCTTGATTTTGGCCGCAGTGGGCAGTTTGGTGATTGGTTTCTATGATGGGATCTTTGGGCCGGGCACCGGCAGCTTCTTTATTTTCTTTTTCATTCGCTATTTACAAGCGGATTTTTTGCATGCCTCCGCATTGTCCAAGGTGGCCAATCTCACAACGAATCTTGCGGCATTAAGTTTTTTTGCACCGACAGGCCATGTGTTATTCACCATGGGTGCAATGATGGCGGTGGCCAATGTTTGCGGTTCACTGGTGGGGGTGCGTGCCGCAATCAAATATGGTAGTGGGTTTATCCGTATTCTATTTTTGCTTTTGGTCAGTATTTTGATCATCCGTTTGGGCTATCAAACTTTTACAGGACAAGCTTGAACAAAACTTAACAGAGCTCGGCTGTTTTCTGTAGCTGATATGTTTAGTATAAAAAATACGCATTTTAAGTTGCTAAATAATAAATATTGAACCTATTGCTAAGCATTCGAGGGCCGCATCTATATGAATATTTTCGAAGCTTTACGCCAAAGTCATGAACAACAAAGAGCACTTGCAGCACAGCTGATTCAAACTTCAGGCGATACACCTGAACGTCGCGACTTATTTGAGCGTCTAAAAAATGAATTGTTCGCCCATGCTGTCGGCGAAGATCGCTATTTTTATATTCCGCTGATGATGACCGATTCGGGATTAAATATTACCCGTCATGCGTTGTCTGAACATCATCAAATGGATGAGTTATTGGAGCAACTGACTGAAATGGAATTGAGTCACCCTAGCTGGTTGATCATTGCGAAAAAATTATCGGAAATTGTGCATCATCATTTAAAGGAAGAAGAACATGGCTTCTTTCAACAAGCGGGTAAAATTTTAGATGGAGAGCAAAAGGAAACGCTCGCGATTCAGTATTTAGCCGAATATAAAAAATATAAAAAAGCCGATAAAGATAGCCTGACAGGTTAATTAGATCGATGATCTAAAATAAAAAAAGACGGCATTGCCATCTTTTTTTATGAACCTATTTTATAGGTTGTTTTTATGTACTGTTTTTAATTTACGGTTTCTGTCGTTGGTTTGGCAGATCGTAAAGTCACACCAACCGATGCAAGCATAATGCAGACTAAGGCTGCCCATTGCCACGCACCAATACTTTCACCGAGCAGCAGCATGCCGGTAATTGCGGCGAGTGCAGGCGAGAGGCTCGACAGTGTTCCATAGCTAAGTTTGCTGAGTATTTTCAAGGCTTTTAAATCCAGTGCATAGGGAATCGCGGTGGCTAAAATTGCGATGACCAAGGCTTTGGGCCAATATTGCGTGTCCAATAAAGCCGCCGCATTATTGTATAACCCGATGGGTAATAAGGTCAGCGCGGATAAGGTGATGGCGATGGTTAAGGCATGCATGCCAATATTTTGATGCACCACTTTTTGGCCAAAATAAATATAAAAAGCCCAACACAGTCCTGCACCTAAGGCAAAAGCTGCACCAATAATGGAGAAGTTGTCGCCCTGTGCCTGTCCCCAAGGCACCATCAAGACAATGCCCAAAATTGCCAACAAAACCCAAATGTAGTCGCTACGGTTTTTAATCGAAAGTAAGGCCAAGCCGAGTGGGCCAATAAATTCCAGACCGACAGCAATCCCTTGTGGCAGTTTGCCGAGTGACATATAAAACAGCACGTTCATCAGGCACAGTGCGGCGCTATAACAGAGTAAATCACGCCACTTTAAAAAAGACAGCCGTTTTAAAATGTGCCATGAGCGGAACATCAAACAAATGATGATGGCGGCAAAACACAGTCTTAAAATGGTCACGGTCAGTGGGTCAAGCACCAAAAATAATTGTTTGGCGAAGGAGGCACTGATCTGATAGGAGATCATGGACAGCACCATGAACATGACAGCAAGAAGTTGTGAATTTGGCATGAGGCACACAGGTGGTGGGGCAGTTTGTGCCCTATTTTTGAATGCACATAGTATAGCGTTTAATGTTGAAATTTCACCGATCTTTACGATGCTAAAGTTGAATTTAGCACTTTGAATTTAAAAATGTGGAGTGTGCGTAGTGCATTATTTTTATAGCTGAAATTTAAATTCAAAGTGTAGAAGCAGTTTTGAATTTAAAGTGTTTTGGCTTTTTTGGTGGTGTAGGTGCAGCCCATAGAGGCGGTAATAATCACCGCAAGTGCTAACCACTGTGTCCATAATAATTGTTCATGTAGAAAGATAAAGCCTGATAATGCGGCAATGGCAGGTTCTAAGCTCATCAGTGTCCCAAAGCTGAGCGCCGTTAAATTGCGTAAGGCAATCATTTCTAAAGTGAAGGGTAGTGCGCTAGCGAGTACTGCTAATGCGACAAAATACAATAGACTCATGGGTTCAAAGGTATGTGCCGGAATCCCTGCAAAGAGTGCGATTGGCATCAAGACCAACGTACCGACCAACATGCCTAAGCAAACGGTATGATTACCGGATATACCTGAGGGTTTTTGACCGGCTACAATATACAGCGCCCAACAGGCACCGGCACCGAGGGCAAATAAAATTCCGATTGGATCAAGTTGCTGTGCTGCTTGGTCAAACGGAAACAGTAAAATCAGACCCAAAATGGCGAGGCCAACCCAAACAAAGTCGAATTTTCGGCGTGCAGCAAATAGGGCAACACTTAAAGGTCCAATAAATTCAAAAGACACGGCAATGCCGAGCGGAAGACGACCAATCGACAAATAGAACAACATATTCATTCCGGCAAGGGCAATGCCATAGCTGAGAATAGCGGGCCATTTGATCTGTCGGAAATTGATTTGCCAAATTTTAAAGATGCAAGCCAAGATCAAAGCACCAAGCAATAAACGCATGGCAGAGACGGTCAGAATTGGAAATTGACCGAAAAGATATTTGGCAAAAGAGCCACTGCTTTGCACGCTGATCATGGCAATGAGCAAGATTAGCGGTGCTTGAGCAGCAGGGGCGATTTTAAAATTTGGCATACTAAATTTGATCGTTCAAAGAGCGGGAGATAGGCAAAAGCCAGATTTTAAAAACGATCTACAATAAAAAACCACAACCCGAGGGCTGTGGCTTCAAGGTTTTATTGAATTAGAATAATACGCGAACGCGGATCGTACCTTCAACTTCGTGAAGTGTATCGAGTGCTTCTTTAGATGCAGTTGCGTCTACATCCATTACCAAGTACCCCACATCACCTTTAGTCATTAATGATTGACCAGAGATGTTGATGCCGTGCTCAGCAAACAAGTTGTTGATTTTTGATAGAACGCCCGGCACGTTTTTGTGGATGTGAAGTAAACGGTGTTTACCTTCAGTCAACGGCAACGCGATTTCTGGGAAGTTCACAGCAGATAAAGTCATGCCTTTATCAGAGTAAGCTACGAATTTTTCAGCAACTTCTAGACCGATGTTCGCTTGAGCTTCCATTGTTGAACCGCCGACGTGAGGCGTTAAAATCACGTTGTCTAGGCCACGTAGTGGAGAAACGAATTCTTCACCGTTTGCTTTCGGTTCTTTCGGGAATACGTCAACCGCAGCGCCTGCAATGTGCCCCGATTTGATCGCATCTGCAAGATCTTCAATAAGTACACATGTACCACGTGCAGCATTGATGAAGATTGAACCTTCTTTCATTTGAGCGAATTGCTCTTTACCGAAGAAGTTACGTGTAGATGGAACGTCAGGAACATGCAGAGAAACCACATCAGCATTGGCAAGGAGTTCACCCATAGAACCAACTTGACGTGCATTACCCATTGGAAGTTTAGTCACGGCATCGTAGTAAATCACGTGCATACCTAAGCTTTCAGCAAGTACAGAAAGTTGCGAGCCAATCGAACCGTAACCAACAATACCTAAAGTTTTACCACGAGTTTCAAATGAACCGACTGCAGATTTGTTCCAACCGCCACGGTGAGTTGAAGCAGATTTTGCAGGTACACCACGAAGTAATAAAATCGCTTCAGCAAGTACAAGTTCAGCCACTGAACGTGTATTTGAGTATGGTGCGTTAAATACAGGAATACCGCGAATCATGGCAGCATTTAAGTTCACTTGGTTTGTACCGATACAGAAACAACCCACAGCGATGAGTTTGTTCGCAGCTTCAAAAACTTCTTCAGTTAATTGAGTACGCGAACGAATACCAACGAAGTGTGCATCTTTAATCGCTTCTTTCAACGCTTCACCCTCAAGCGCAGTTTTACGATAATCGATGTTGGTGTATCCGGCAGCATTTAGAGTGTCGATTGCGTTTTGATGAACGCCTTCTAACAACAAGAAACGAATTTTATCTTTAGGTAGAGAAAGATGTTGGCTCATTACGGCTCCGCTACAAAGGCCAAATTTAGTGCGCATATAATAGCATAGGAAATTGGCCGATATACATTTCCTTTATGACCCAAGACGTTGCTATTTTGGAAAATGATGTGTCAGAACAGGTCGAAAATGGTCGAATTAACCTTGTAATATTCAACAAAACATTGCAAAAACAGCTTTTTCTATCGGTTTTGTCAAAAAAAGCCAGTTATAGCTTATAATAATGCGACTCAAGCTAATCAGTACGATTCCGCTACTGATTGAATGCCCCCAGTTTCAGGCTTCTTCTTAAAATATGCATTGCCGCAGTTTTAACTGAAGATGATCTGGACCTTTAAAAAAACTTGTTTACTTCTTGCAAGGTCTGAAAACGATGAATGCTCCAGTCGCTTTAACCCCAGAGTTATTGACCCAATTGACCGCTATTGTTGGCGAAAGCCGAATTAAAACCGATGCGGATAGTCTCCAAAATTGGGGTCGTGACCATACTAAGCACTTCGATCCAAACCCGTCGGTCGTTGTTTTCCCGTCAAGCACTGAACAAGTTCAACAAATTGTCAAACTCGCAAACCAATTTAATGTAGCGATTACCCCAAGTGGCGGTCGTACCGGTTTATCTGCGGGTGCGGTAGCAGCCAACGGTGAAATCGTGGTGAGCATGGACAAGATGAACCAAATTTTGGAATTCTTCCCCGCTGACCGTATGGTTCGTGTACAAGCAGGTGTGGTAACTGAACAACTGCAAAACTATGCTGAAGAACAGGGCATGTACTACCCAGTAGATTTTGCATCTTCAGGTTCATCACAAATTGGTGGCAACATCGGGACCAATGCCGGTGGTATTAAAGTCATCAAATACGGTATGACTCGTAACTGGGTGTTGGGTATGACTGTAGTGACTGGTAAAGGTGACATCCTGCGTTTGAACAAAGGCATGATCAAAAACGCGACAGGTTATGCGCTACAACACTTATTTATTGGTGGTGAAGGCACTTTAGGTTTAGTAACTGAAGCTGAAATTAAGCTCGAACGTCAACCACACGATCTACAAGTATTGGTTCTGGGTGTACCTGATTTTGATGCAATCATGCCGGTATTGCATGCTTTCCAAAAGAAAATCGACCTGACTGCATTTGAGTTCTTTGGTGAACTTGCAATGCAAAAAGTATTGGACAATGGTCATGTTCAACGTCCGTTTGAAACGCCATGTCCGTTCTATGTATTACTTGAGTTTGAAGCACCATTTGAACCGATTATGGACGCGGCAATGGAAATCTTTGAACATTGCATGGAACAAGGTTGGGTACTGGATGGCGTGATGAGCCAAAGCCTAGACCAAGTACATAGCTTATGGCGTTTACGTGAAGACATTTCAGAGTCGATTGCACCATTTACCCCATACAAAAATGATATTTCAGTACTGATTACGCATGTACCTGCATTTATTAAAGAAATTGATGCAATTGTGGCAGAGAACTACCCAGACTTTGAAATTTGCTGGTTCGGTCATATTGGTGACGGTAACTTGCACTTAAATATTTTGAAACCTGCGGATTTGTCTAAAGATGAATTCTTTGCAAAATGCCAAGTCGTGAACAAATATGTATTTGAAACTGTGAAAAAATATGACGGTTCAATTTCGGCAGAACACGGTGTAGGCATGACCAAAAAGCCTTACCTTGACTACACCCGTTCAGCAGAAGAAATCGAATATATGAAAGCTTTGAAAAAAGTATTCGATCCAAATGCGATTATGAACCCGGGTAAATTATTCGATCTTTAATTTTTAAAGACGTACTAGAACGCATCTTCGGATGCGTTTTTTTATGCCTTATTTTAACTCCGATTTTTTAAACAGCTTAATATACATCTATTTTGTCATGTTGATTTACCAAATGGAGCGAAAAGCCCCCCCATCGTTCATGTTGGGGATATAAGCGACCACCGTTAGGTGTTAATGTGATGATTGTTGTTTAATATATTGCTTAATAATCTCCAATGGCGCACCACCACAACTTGAAGCAAAGTAACTTGGCGACCATAAAGAGCCACCCCATAATTTGCTTTTAATTTCAGGAAATTCTTTCCTTAAGTGGCGACTTGAAACACCCTTTAAGCTATTCACTAAATTTGAAACAGCAACTTTGGGTGGATAATTGATTAATAAGTGAACGTGATCGTCTTCGCCATTAAATTCGGTTAATTCAGCTTCAAAGTCCAAACAGACTTTTTTAAACATCCTTTTCATTGAATCAAGCATTGATTTTGTAAAAACGTCTTTTCTATATTTAGTCACAAATACCAAGTGAACGTGCATATTAAAAACACAGTGGCGACCTGATCTTATTTCTTGATTTACCATGATAGACCAATTAAAATATAAAGCATGAAAACACTTAAATTACGCATAAAAGACAAACATTGCAAGGTGCTAGACCAATTGGCATCTGAGGTGAACTTTGTTTGGAATTATGTGAATGATTTAGGGTTTAAACATTTAAAGAGAAAGGGTGAATTTCTTTCATCCTATGACATTGATAAGTACACCAAAGGCGCATCTAAAGAGTGTGGATTACACAGCCAAACCATTCAGGCGATTTCTGCTGAACTCGTTACCCGAAGAAAGCAGTTTAAAAAAGCCAAGCTTAAATGGCGTGTCAGCAATAAGAAATCAGCAAGAAGATCACTTGGATGGATACCGTTTAAGAAAGTAGCGATCAAATACGCTGATGGATATGTTCAATATGGCAAACAACAATTTAAGCTATGGGATAGCTATGGCTTAAGTAAATACTGTATTAAAACAGGCTCATTTGTTGAAGATAGTCGTGGTCGTTGGTATGTGTGCCTTGTAGTGGATTCACTGAAACAAGAAAAACCGACAGCCACCAAAGCCATAGGCATTGATCTAGGCTTAAAGGACGTTGCAACCTGTTCAGATGGTACCGTGATTTCAAATCCTAAATTCTATAGAAAATATGAACAGAAACTAGGAATTGCTCAACGAGCAAACAACAAGAAGCGTGTACGTGCATTACATGCAAAAATTGCAAATAGTCGTAAAGACCATTTGCATAAGGCAAGCAGCATGCTTGTTAAGGAAAATGCATTGATTGTTGTTGGTGATCTCAGTGCTAAGAGACTCGTAAAAACTAAAATGGCGAAATCTGTTTTAGACACAGGATTTTCGGCACTAAAAACAATGCTCAAGTATAAATGCGAGAACGCAGGCGTATTGTTTGAGGAAGTCAATGAAAGTTTCACCTCCCAAATCTGTTCGTGCTGCGGTGAGATCACCGCAAGTAGTCCGACAGGTAGGATAGATTTGCGAATAAGAGAATGGCAGTGCAGTAATAAAAAATGTCTCAGTCTAAATGATCGGGACATTAATGCTGCAAAGAACATTCTTGCGCTTGGGCATAAGCGTCTAGCTGTAGGAATCACCTCCGTTTAAGGGAGGTGAGGATGTCAAATTGCTTAAATAGTGTTTTCTGTAAAAAATCTGCATGATAATGTGGTAAATCATAATTTTGAGTTGGGCTTATGAATCGTTTAATGGTTGTTTCTGCATTGTGTGTGGGGATGTTAGCGGGTTGTGCGACAACGCAGAAAATTGTGTCTAAAGTGGGTTCTTCTGCTACACCACTCGATCAGGTGTTAAAAGAACGTCCCGATTTGCGTAAAGAGCTATCGACTGTGGAAATTCGTCAGTACTTTAACCGTGTGGAATCACCAAATGCAGGACAGGTGAAAGTGACTGAAACGGGTTTGATGGATGATTCAGTGAAATCGATTCGTACCATTTATAGTTTTAGATTGGTGGATGGGGAGTGGAATTGCGTAAATACGCAGAAGGAATATCAGTGCCAACGTGGTAAAAATACCAAGACTTTCCAAGCGACGAAGTGTCCTTAAACTGTAAAAAGATACGGTCTAAATTTTTTATAAAATATTCAGGATGGCGAGGTCCTTTCATTTAAAATTCGATGATTGGAGCTGGTATCTACTTTTGTTTCGGTAAAATGAGACGTGTGCTTCGTAAGGAAACCAACTTGCGGAGCAACCTCCTTACCGCAGAACTCGTTAAATACCATCTTCTATTGAGTTGGTCGTAGAAAGTGTAAATGTTGAAGAGTGTCCTGACTCGGACAATTGCGGATGAGTTTCCGTGTATCTTAATTTTCATCCACGTTAATGACTCAGGTTCACCTGTGGGGGATTTTGCCCCTGTCACCTCCGTATTTTCCCATTATGAATTGGGCAATACCGTGTCGCCTTTTTTATTGCTCGACCATTTAGGGATTAGGTTTCTGAAACCAACCCAACTGAAAAAAGGGGTGCTTGAACACCCACATCGTGGATTTGAAGCAGAATCGTTTTCTGTGTGCACTAGCCAAAAAAAATAAACATACAGCCATAGAAAACGCTGCTAAACTAGATGGACTTACTTGGTACGATCTGCTGTTTAAGTTCTGATGAATTTCTTATTGGCGTCTTGTGAATATGGCGCAAACCTTGCAAATTTCCTGCACTCTCCAAATTTTATATTTTAATATTTTTTAGTGTTTGTCATTGGGCTGACGCGTCTCTCCACGAATATAGACCCTGCCTAATCCCGACACATTTTTATATGTAGATAACAATGCAAAACGTACATACTGCAAAGTTAAGCCGTGCCACGTTGATGTTTCCTTTGGCATTGGTGTTATTTGAATTTTCAGTCTATATCGGTAACGATTTAGTCCAGCCAGCAATGCTTGCCATTACCCAAGAATTTGGGGTAAGTAGTGCGTGGGCACCTTCTTCCATGTCGTTTTATTTACTTGGTGGCGCGTGTGTCGCGGCTATTTTAGGGCCTTTGTCTGACCGCCTCGGCCGTAAAGTCGTACTGCTCGGTGGTGTGGTTTTTTTCACACTGTGTTGTTTGGCGATTTTACTGACCGACACTATTGAAAGCTTTTTAACCCTGCGCTTTTTACAAGGCTTTGGATTATCCGTAATTTCTGCTGTGGGCTATGCTGCCATTCAGGAAACTTTTGAAGAGCGTGACGCCATTAAAGTCATGGCATTGATGGCCAATATTTCCTTACTTGCACCCTTAATGGGGCCGGTACTTGGTGCCTTTATGATTGATCATGTGTCATGGCATTGGGGCTTTATTGGCATTGCTTTTCTGTCCTTTCTCAGTGGGTTTGGTTTAAAAGCCAAAATGCCGACGCAGCAGATCAGTATTCCGAAACAGCCGATTGGTTATATTTTTGATGACTTTAAACAGGTATTGAAAAATAAACGCTTTTTGGCCCTGACTTTTGGACTGCCGATGGTGGCAATGCCATTGATGCTCTGGATTGCACTGTCACCAGTGATCTTGGTGGAGGAATTCGGACTCAGTAGCATGCAATATGGTTTGGCACAATTCCCTGTATTGGGCGGTTTGATTATTGGGAACTTGGTGTTGATTAAAATTATCGACAAATTGCCATTGGGTCAATCGGTCATGATTGGTTTACCGTTGATGCTGTTGGGAACAGGCTTGGTGGTGCTTGGCATGTTTACACCGACTTATTTTTTAACGTTACTGATTATAGGAATGACTTTGGTCAGTTTTGGTGAAGGCATTAGTTTCTCCGTATTATACCGTTTTGCCTTGATGTCATCTGAGGTATCGAAGGGGACTGTGGCAGCGGCTGTTTCAGTTTTAATGATGATTTCATTCTTTGCGGTGATCGAGTTGGTGCGAGTGCTTTATGAAGGCTTTGGCTTATGGGCGTATAGCTTGACCGGGGTTGGCTTAATTTTACTGTGGTTTAGTTTCCCACGGTTTTTTGTTAAAAAGATTATGCAGCAGCGTAAAGCTAGGGGTGAGTTTTAAAAGTAGGCTAAACGGTGGTTCGCTATTATCTCCCCATAAATCAGCGATAAAAAAGCCCAACAATGTGTTTGATCAAGTGGTTGGGATTTTTAAATTGTACGATTAATTTTGCGTAGTAAGTTGTTCAGACTGCTTTAATTTACGATCAAAAATAAAAGGACCAAAAGGCAAAATAGAAGCAATCAGGCCCATTAAAAACACACTAAGGGACCATTTTTGTTTTTCACAGACCACAAACAGCACCACCAAGAATGCAATAAAGAGCACACCATGACCCATGCCGACGTATTTCACCAAAATTGGATTGTCCATCAGGTATTTCATGGGCATAGCAATAAACAATAATAATAGAAATGAAATGCCTTCTAGTAGGCCCACAATACGTAAGGTCTTGATATTCATGTACAGTTTACATTCAAAGTCATTTAAGCCTTGAGTGTACCTGAAATAATGGGCCAAACCTAATATTTATTAAACAGATAAAATCCTTAAGTTGATGTATTTTAATAAATTAATTCTGAGTGATGGGCTTGGTTTAATTCAATATATGCTAAAGCCATTATTGAGTTTCGGCTTTTCATAATTAGCGTTTGAGCAATATCTATTTCGGTAGTGTGTTTTTGTGGACAATGACATGCTGAGGATATTTTGGAAATTAGACTGAATTTTTTCAATGAACTGCTTATTTTAGGTAAGAGAAAAGCGGACTGAAAGTCCGCTTATTCGTTCAATTTTTTTAGCTTCAATTATCGAATCACACCACAAGCAATACGGTCACCGCCACCGCCTAAAGGTTTTGGATCATCTGAATAGTTATCTCCACCGGCATGCACCATGATGGCTAAACCTTGAACATCAGCAAGTTTGAGGCGTGGCGCAATCAAATTCACTTTAGCCGTACCATCTGTTTGCACTTGTAGAATCGGTAAATCGCCCATATGACCTGTGAGTGGTGTTCCGTGATGTGGGACAGCTTTCGGGTTGAAGTGACCGCCTGCGGCAATGGCAGCACCCATTTTTCCATCTTTTTCCGCAGGTGCACATGAACCTTTTTCATGGATATGGAAACCATGTGGGCCGGGTGGTAACTGGCTAAGATTGGTGTTAATAACCAGACCAGCAGGACTATCAACCAATTGAATTTGTCCGATATTTGCTCCAATTCCTTGAGCAGTGACTGCATTAACGGTCACAGATTTAGTATTCAGACCCGTTGCAGGAAGGGTACTGGCACAGCCAGTAAAAATTAGTGTACTGACTGCTGCTAAAGCGCTTAGTTTGAATAAAGAAGAAATCATGGGCATCCTGTCTGTTTTTATGATTCAAACCATTGAAACAGAAGCCAAGGCAGGATGACAGATAATTTAAGTATTTGATTGTAAAATTTGTTTAAGCACAATTTGGCTTTTACTGACTTGGCGTATCGTCCGTATTGTCGAGGTCATGTGCCATGGTAGCCTTAGGCATCATTACCGGTTCAATTTTGGTTTCATGCAACCATTCACGCCAAATGGCGAGCAATACCGCCAGAATCACAGGACCAATAAATAAACCGATCAAACCGAAACTGGCAATACCGCCCAACACACCGAACATGATCAGTAAGAAGGGAATTTGCGTTGCGCCAGAGATGACCAATGGACGAATCACGTTATCCGCAGTACTGACAATACATACGCCCCATGCCATCACGCCAATCGCTTCAATAGTTTGTCCTTGTGAGAATAACCATAAAGACACTGCGCTATAAGCAACTGGAGGGCCAAAAGGAATCAGGGCCAACATAAAGGTAATGATGGTTAGCAGCATTGGATTTGGAACGCCTACAACGAAATAACTGAGACCTGCCAGCAGCGCTTGGGCAATAGCAGTGAGGCCAATCCCGTAAACCACGGCACGCGTTGTATCTGAAATGGTGGCAAAATAATGATGAATACGCGGGCCAATCACCATCTCTAAAGCTTTACTCACCTGACTTAAAATCGTTTGTCCATCACGATAGAAGAAAAATAAAGACATTACCGCAAAGCACAGTTTGAAAATATTTTTGCTGATTTCACTAAATAAAATTTTGCCGTAATTCAGATGCCCCTGAATCCAAATTTGAACCGATTGAATAATGCTGTTTGGATCATTATTCAATTCTTTTAAAGTACGCGTAACTTCTTTACCAATAAAGGGCAATTGACGAATAAAATCGGGCACATTGACATGACCCGAGAATACCTGTTTTTGTAATTCAAAATATAGGTTACGACCTTCGTGTTGTAACAGGAAAATCGCAAAGATTACCGGCAAGCCAACAACTAAGATCACCAGTAGAATCATCAAGGTGGCGCTCAAATTGGTTCGATTACCACAAAAACGATGTACCGATTGATAAAGCGGCCACGTCATATAGGCAATAATCGCGGCCCAAACAACAGGTACAATAAAGTATTTGAGGACACTAAAGCTCAAAAAAATCAGGATAAAAAATAATCCAAATAATAAGACTTTTTGTAAAGTGGGCGCGAAGGTTGGCAATGAATTCTCAGATTATTTCATCAAGGTGAGCCCAATCTTAACTGAAAAAAAAGCTCCCGAAAACGAGAGCTTGTTAAGTTATGGTGAATATCTTTCAGTCTGAATTGCTAAACGATACAGTATTCGGTTTGAAAACCAGAAAATGCGCTGCTTAAAACCACTCCGATTCATCTTCAATAATGGCATTTAGCACAGGCTGCCATTGATGTTGCATGGCTAAATAAGCTTTCTGAGACTTGTCAAATACAGATAAACCTTGCATCGCCAATTGACTATAGGCTGTGCGTTCAGAAATCCAGGCCACCGGTTGCTGTTCGATTTTATGAAAGAACTCCTGCATTTCTTTTGAGTGAGCAGAATTGGGTTTTACTCGATTGGCTAATAGCAGAATTTGTACTTTACCTTTACGAATACGTTTAATGTCTTGTAAATGCTTTAAGAAGCGTCGCGTGGAGTCGATATCAAAAAATGATGGTTGCAGCGGGGTAATAATGGCCTGCGCTTCATTGACCAACTGATCGGCATGTTCCCCTGACAGTGCGCCCGGCGCATCAATGATTAAATATTCAATCCCTTTAGGAACTTCACCAATCGATTTTTCATGGCGCCAATCTAGGCTTTGGATTGGTGCTGCGGTCTCAGGACGTTGTTTGAGCCATTGGCGAGCGGACTTTTGATTGTCGGCATCAGCCAGTGCAACTTTATATCCTTTTTGTGCTAAGGCCGATGCTAAACTGATTGCTGTAATGGTTTTGCCACAACCACCTTTTTGATTGGCAATTAAAAGTGTTTTCATTGACCTAAATCGATTTTATTCTGCTCATCCCTAGCATATCATTCTTTAATGCGAGGAGTATGATAAAGGACAAAAGTCTTAGTTTTTCCTCAAAATCGTAATGTAAGCAATTAAAAAATTAGGAATTTTGCATGTCTGTCTGGATGGCGATGTTAATTGGCGCAGGTATCGGCATTGTGCTGACCACCTTAATTTTAAGTGGCAGTCGAAATGGTCGGATTAAGGCAGAATATGAGCAATATATTGCTGAGTTGGAACTGGAACATCAACACGCATTGACTCAGGCGCAAAAGCGCAGCGTTAATACCAGTCGCGCGGTACTGAAAGGCAAAATGGCAGAGCAAATGGCCCCGATCATGCCTGAATTTCAATATCTCCCCAGTGATGCGAAGTTTCTTGGCGACCCGATTGATTATGTGGTGTTTGATGGTTATACCGACTATCGGGATGGCGATGGTCGTGCTGAAGATATTGAAATTGTGTTGATTGATATTAAAAGTGGTGGAGCACGTTTAACCAAAGGGCAGCAAGCGATTGCACAAGCCATGGCCGAGGGTCGCGTGCGCTTTGAAACCATCCGTATTGATTTTGATGAATTATAAAAGCAGCATTGCTTTAAGCAGGACATAGCCAAAGGACAAGATTGAAGTCATGGAAAAACTTTTTGTTGCAGCTGCTTTGTTTGCATTGATGCTGTGGATTTGGTCTGAGTATTTTCGTGCTATTCCAGACTTAGAACAGACGGGCGTGCTGAAAAACTTTCAGGTTCTTAGTACGGACACTATGTCAGGACAATTTATGGTACTGGATAAACGCTACTACAGTGCAGGGCAGCGCTTTTTACATCCGGCTGCACCGACCGTGGTCGGTGGCTTTCAAGATTTGGCCTATGTCAGCAATATTGATTTGCTACTCAGTTCAGGCTCACAAAGTCGGGATGCACTCAAACAACTTCTGGAATGGTCACAGCAACAGCGATGCTTCACGGTAAAAAACTCAAAAATGTCTGCGACTCAATTTGAACAGCGCAAAGCTGAATTACAAAATGTCAGTGTGATTGCGGCATCAAAGCAGGTGGCCGATCAGATCCGCCGCGTAAAAACAGGACAGCGTATTCAAATTCGAGGAGAATGGGTTGAGGTGAATTCGACCAAAACTGGTCGTCCTTATAGCACCGTAGATTTTCAGAGCCAGAACCCATGTGGTATCTTGAAAATAAATAGTATCAGTACCCTAAATTAATAGGGTATCGTTTTAAATCCAAGATTCAAAAAGCCAGTAGTGATTTCATGGCTTGTATTTACCGTAATTAAGAGCATTTTTGCGCACGTACAAGCAGCATGCGTTGCCCAATTTTTGGAATAGTTGCTGCATCAAAATATTCACATTGCAGCAGTTCAAACTGGGCATTTTTGAGTAATTTTTCCATATCACGATTCAGATGACAGCCATCCGCAACTTTCTTTTGAAGAGGTGTCAGTAAGTTCTGAAACAGTTGAATGCGTTGATTTTCATTGTGTAATACATGTTCAACCAAATGAAAGGTTCCACTCGGTTTCAGCACACGGTAAATTTCTGCTAGGGCTTGTTCCACATGAGCAATGCTACACAGCGTCCAAGTACTGACAATGTGATCTAAACTCGCATCGGCGAAGGGAAGTTTTTCTGCGCTGGCTTGGATATGTTGCACATCAAAGGGCGTGGCGCAAATACGTTCAGCAGCTAAATGGTAAATATCCGGATTCGGTTCTAGCGCATATAAAGTATCGACATTTTGATAAAACGCTAAATTTAGTCCAGTCCCAAACCCTATTTCCAAAACTTCTCCTGATACTGTCGCAAGTAGCTCACGGCGCTTATCCATCAGACTCGGTGTTTGCATCACTTGATTTAGTAAATGCGGAAAAATATGCTGCTGATAAAACTTATAAATCATTTTTAATCTTTATTTTTAGGCTTAGCGCTAGTGTAAAGGATGATGGTTTAGGCTGTCATGCTGGAACTGACTGAATCCCTGCATTTTGTTACCAAGTTCATAAGGTTTATGCAGATAATCTGCGTAATATAGAGTTACAACTGTGAAATATATCGATCTGATTTAAGTTTAATTTCAGCTTTTGATTTTAGGTTAAAAGGATGATGAGCTGCCCACATGAGGCAGTTGCAGTGAAAGTGAAATGTGTAAGCAATCGGTAAAGAGGATAACTTGATGATTAAACCAATGCTATTAAGTACTGTGTTGGCAGGCTTATTATGGAATGTCGGTGTTCAAGCCTCTACAGACTATAATATTGCCAAAGGACTTTCGCCTGTGGCCAAAGGTCAGTCGATTTCATCCTTAAAAGCGTTTAAAGGTGACTTTCGTATTTTAGGTTCCAAAACCTACCAGTCCGATGAACAAGCCAAATTTTCACCGATTGATTATGCCGTGAGTTGGGGCTTATTTGCTGAACCTGAAATTGCGCGCAGCATTTCGGTCAATCAATATGATCGCTTCCTGAACTGGAAAATGGATCGTGTGCCGGTTCCACAAAAACAAGCCATGATGATGGTTTCCAATATGCATATCATTCCGGCCAACCCTCAAATTGCCAAACAGATTACTCAAGTGAAACGCGGTGATTTGGTCCGTCTTAAAGGCGATTTGGTTGAAGTTAAAGATAAGGATTTGGTTTGGACTTCATCTTTGACCCCAACCGATACTGGCGATGGCGCTTGTGAAGTCTTTCGGGTCAATTCCATTCAGTGGATTGAAAAAGTGAAAGCTTAAAACCAGTTTAAACCGCGGTGATTCAACAAGGGCTTAAAGAAAGAGATGATGAAACATAAGCTGAAGCAGATGCTCCTTGGGCTGATGATTGCCAGTGGTTTAATGTTAGGTGGATGTACCAGTATGAGCCCGACAATAGATGGTAAAACCCATATTTTTACGGAACAGCAAAGTTGCCCAACCTTGTTGGAAATGGATCGTGGACAAACCCTTGAAGTGTTACTGAAGGAAAATCCAACGACAGGTTATATGTGGTCTTTAGCAGCACAACCGAAATTATTTAATGTTGAAGAAAGTTATCAAACTGACCAACCTCAAACGGCAAAAGATGCTGTACCGATGGTCGGTGTCGGTGGTCAAAAAATCTATCGTTTTACTGCTATACATGCAGGTCAAGAGTTGCTGCATTTAAAACACGCAAGAGTTTGGGAACATGCACCGATTGATGAGTGGACTTGTCGAGTGAGAATTTCTTAATGTTATGCTCGATAAGAAAGATCAAATAAAAGTGATACGACAGGATAGGGATTCGATGGTTTTAAATACACTTTTAAAGCCCATCAATCAGCTTAAATTACTTCGCTGTCAGCGCTTGACCATCAAATTGAATACCTTCCCAGCCATTTTGCATAAACTGACGGATATTTCGGTGATCTGTCGCTTCAGGCTTTGCAAGCACTCCCGCATAATGTTCAGCAAAAAGACTTAAAGTTTCGGCTTGATTCAGACCGTGCAATTGTGCAAATGCAAAAACTTTGGCACTGCCTTGATTTTCAGTGCTTGCATTGACTTGTTGACCGTTGGTAAATGCCGTTGGAGTATGGGTATAACGTGCTTCAATAAAGGCAATCACATCTGAAAACTGAGCAGTTCCTGCTTGAAGTTGAGTCAATAATTCCTGAGCCATAATGTCCTCAAATCATAATAAAATGGTGCAAAGCCCGCTGACTATAGCAAATTTTTCTCGGATCACTGAACACTATTTGCCTAAATTAAATGCGTGTATAGTGGTTTAGCTAAACAGATGAAAACCGTCTGTGATGCTATGCATAAATCATTGCAATAGGACAATTATGAACTGGCTTTGGGTCGCACTGGGTGGTGCAATTGGTGCAACTTTTCGCTATGGCACCGGCGTTTTACTGATTAAACCGACAGGACTGTTTCCATGGACCACGTGGTGGATCAATCTTTTGGGCTGCTTCCTTGCGGGTGTGTTTTTTGCATTGAGTCAAAAATATCCAGTTCTGCAAAATGAAGCACGTTTGTTTTTAATGGTTGGGATTTTGGGTGGTTTTACCACATTTTCCAGTTTTGGTTTAGAAACCTTTCAACTGTTACGGCATGGACAAAGTATCTTGGCTTTCAGTTATGCGCTTTCAAGTTTGGTTCTTGGCGTAATTGTTTTAGGACTGGGATATTACCTATTTCAAACCCTACTGAAATTTGAATAACAACAAAAAACCATATTTCAAAAATATCCTCATAAAAAAAAGAAGCTCAGGCTGGAGGAGAGGATCCTGAACTTCTTTAATCGTTTTACTTTAAAAGCAGAAACTTAACTGAATATGAACATCTTGTGAGTGTTTGCAATCTGCACCATGTTTATTTAAGTTTGTAATTTAGCCTTGATTATTCAATCGCCTGCGATTACCCAAAAGACAGAGGCAATCACAGAGACGGTATTATGCCGTTGGCGGTACCAATTCATTAAATAAATCGGTCAGATTGTCATTCACTTTTAAATGAATTAAGTTCCAATAATGACCCGAGACGGTACGGTTGACCATTAAGGTATCGGGTGAGGGTTTGAACACATCCCAATATTTGAGAGAGGGTTTAATCAGCTCCACCCCATCATGATGGGCTGAGTTTTCAGCAAAGTCATATTGAGTGGTGAGTGGGCGCATCAGGACTTCTAACCATTGCTCATACAGCTCAGTTGGAAATTTACCCAAGGCATTGAGGGAATGCAGCGCATCGAGATGTTGTTCCATTAAGGCAATATCATGCTGACGTGCAGCATTAATTAACTGTTTAAAATGCGACACGACTTCGAGTGATAAGGTTTTGACCCCACCGTAGTCATAAACAATCACCGAGCCATCTTCACGAAAGGCAAAGTTCCCCGGATGTGGGTCACAGTGGAAACGTTTGAGAAAGAAAATTTCCTGTCCAATTGCACGGAATAGACGACGACCGAGTTCGTTCCGGGTTTCCTGTGACCATGTGCTTGCGGTTTCTATACTTTCACCCAACTCTAGGCTAAGGGTTAAAATATGCCGCGATGAATAGTCATTAAAGACTTGTGGAATGATGATTTTACTGTCGAGTGCGCTATGAAAGGCCCGAGCGACTTCAAGATTTTGTGCTTCAATTTCATAGTTTAGCTCATTGTCCAAACTTTCTTGAATTTCTTGAAACAGTTTATCTTGCAACTTCCGGTCAATTTTTAACACACCCATCAGGCGCAGTGCCAAACGAACTTGTTTTAAGTCACTTTCACAGGCTTCATCAACACCTGGATATTGCACCTTGACCACCACTTGCTGACCATTTGGCAATACGGCTTTATGCACTTGACCAATGGAAGCAGCGGCAAAAGGTTGTTCATCAAAACTTTTAAAAATTTGATTCAGCGGTTTACCGAGTTCTTTTTCCACTTGTGCCTTAATTTCGGCAAAGGGCATTGGGGGGGCTTGGCGTTGCAGTTTACTAATTGCCTTCGCCACTTCAGGTGGGAAAATGTCTTTGTATTGCGAGGCAATTTGCCCCACTTTCATCACCGCACCTTTCATTTCACCCAAAGTATCTGCAATTTGCAGACCGATGTCCTGAAAAAGTTTAGTGCGCGAGGCATTTTTCTGTTCTTCATCGGCAGTAAGATTGCGAATCGAATTTGAGACGGTTTTAGTAGCAATGCTTGCGGTCATGCTCGCAAGCTTCATAAAGCGACGACCGGGAGTACTAGCCGTTTTTGCCATGTGATGTTCCTCAAGATCATCTATTTATTATCTATGATTGATCATAGGCGACAAAATACCAACTGCCTACTTTAAATTGTTAAGACTTTATTTCTCTTCATAAAGTTCAGGGTAAAAATATCAATACTGAAAAACGTTCAGGCAAATTTTAGCTAGAGATAGAATGGTTTAAAATGGCGTGTTGATGGATGGAATATTGAAAATGAAGCTGTATCGTTATTTAACTGGTAAAGATGATGTGAACTTTTGCGCTCGCGTGACCAAAGCGCTGAACGAAGGCTATGAACTTTATGGCTCACCAACCATGGCCTTTAATGGCACGGATGTGATTGTCGGACAGGCGATTATTAAAAAGGTCGAAGATGAATCCGAAGTGCCTCAAGGTTTGAAAAATGCCGTAGCTGCACTTGATTAATCGACTTTGGCCGTGGCTTCTTGTTGAGTCTCATTTAATTCTATCTGTGGACTTAAATATTGGCTGCACTGGTTATGGTGTAGATTGGTATTAAATTCAATGAGGTTTTTGGTCACTAAAAAGTCTTGGTCTTCCGCAGAGGCAAATTTCGGATTGGCCGCAATAAAGTCTTGATAGCGATAGGCCATGCCTGATTGTTGGCAACTGAGTTTTAAGCGTGTGGTATAAGAGTCTGCTTGCTGTTCTTGATAGTAACGCAACGCGGTCCATAAGGCGTTATTGATATAATCAAACTCGTGTTGAGTCTGTACGTTGATCGGGGCTTGATAAAGTGGAAATTGGTGATGATCAATGATTTCTTCAGCATATAGCGTGAAGCTAAAGAACAAAAGCGTAATGCTGCAAGCAGGTTGAAATATTTTTAACATTATTCTTATCCAGTTGAGTGGGCCTATTCCGCATTGGTGCTCATCGCAATGGAATGCGGAACAGACTTTTAGACTTAAATATTTTAAACCGACTGTGTCAGGCGTTTATTCATCATAAATAAACGGGTTAATAACAGGATACAGGCCACAGTCAAACCGACAATTAGACCAATCCATACACCGGCAGCACCAGTCGTGGTAAAGCGAGCTAAATAGATCCCTAGCGGGAAAGCCACAATCCAATAGGCCACCATGGTAATCCACATCGGGCCTTTGGTGTCTTGCATGCCACGTAGGCAACCTGCTGCACTGACTTGCCATGCATCCATCAATTGATAGGCGATTGCAAATAAGATCAAGTACACCGCCAGTTTCGCAACGTCATAATCATTGGTATAGAGTGAGACAATTTCATTGCGGAAGAACCATAACAATAGCATGGTCATCACGGCAAAAACTGTTCCTGTCGCAAGCCCCACGTTTTGCACTTTACGCATCGCCACCCAGTTTTTTTCTCCATAATAGGTGCCGACTCGAATAGTCAGTGCAATAGCTAAAGACATCGGGATCATAAACAGTTGTGACGTTACGGAGATGGCAATTTGATGGGCTGCAACCGTAATTTCTCCTAAAGGGCTGAGAACGATGGCTGCGGTACTAAAAATACTCACTTCAAAAAAGATCGCCAAGCCAATTGGAAAACCGAGTTTTAAAATGCGTTTGACCCAATAGCGATCGATTTTTTCAAAGACGGCAAAGGGTTGGGTTTTTTGATAGACCGAACCTTTAAAGATATAACCGGCTAAAGCAAAGAACATTAACCATTGCAAAATTGCGGTGGCAAAACCACAACCGGCAGAGCCCATTTCAGGAATCGGTCCAAGGCCATACATAAACACAAAGTTCAAAGGAATCAAGGCCACTAAGGCCAATAAACTCAGTGCCGTAACTGGACGAGGGTAGCCTAAGGCTTCCGAATAACCACGTAGCGCTGCATACATGGTCACTGCCGGCATACCTAAACTAATGGCATGTAAGAACAGATTGGCTTTTGGCAGTAAAACTTCGGGCACACCCAAAATTGGCAGTAACAGCGGCATAGCTTGTAAAATTAATGCTGCGATAATACCGAGAAAAAATGCGACCCATAAGGATTGACGCGCAATGGTGGCAATTTTCTCTGGTGTACGTGCACCGTTGGCTTCTGCCACCAACGGGGTGGTTGCAATCATGATGCCGCAAAACAGCAGCATGACTGGAATCCATAGCCCCACACCCACAGCAATGGCTGCAAGGTCATTGGCCGATAAATGTCCTGCCATCACGGTATCAATGAGGCCAAATCCTGCTTGCGCAAATTGCGTAATTAAAATCGGGACGATGAGATGAAACAGTTTTTTTAATTCATACTTGCTGGTTGTTACAGCCGTGACAGTCGACACAAAACGTACTCATTGCTTGGGAGGTGCTTAGGAATGAGGTCTTAGCGTTGTAAAGTGAGAAGCACACCAATAAAAATCACCACGCCACCCAGTAAGCGTTGCCAGTTAATGGGAGTTTTTTCAGTCCCCAGCAAACCAAATTGGTCCACAATCATCGACATAATGATCTGTCCAAAAATAATCAGCCCTGAAAGGGTTAAAAATCCAAGTTTTGGTGCCGTGTAAATACTGACACTAATGGCATAGACGCCTAAGCATCCACCAATCCATAAATACCAAGGAATTTGACCGAATGTTGCAAGTTCAGGTTTTGTGGCCGGTTGAAAAAACACCAAAAAGGCGAGCACTATTGTACCAACCAAAAAGGAAAAAAGGGCAGCTTGTAAGGGAGAATATAAATATTCACGTAATTGGCTATTAATTGCGGTTTGAAATGTCATCGCAATTCCAATACCCATCGCCAAAGGTATGAGAAACAACAATTGAGAGCTAAATTTCATCTTATCATCATCTAATTCTTCTTTGTTTTTATTAGTCTACTGTATTGCGGCAGAGAATTCACAAGCGCTGTGATGCAGTCATGTTAAAATAAGTCCACTTCTTTTGTTCCTTTGAGCGCTTTCCTTGGCTGAATTAAATCCTGCACTGGTTCCTTTATCTTTATACATTCACATGCCGTGGTGCGTACGCAAATGTCCCTATTGTGACTTTAATTCGCATGCTGTACCGAATGGCGAATTATCTTTAGATTTAGAACAGGAATATTTGCAGGCCTTGGTGGCGGATTTTAAAACACAGGTAGATTTTGCGCAGGGTCGTGCTATTCATAGTGTGTTTATTGGAGGAGGAACACCGTCGCTAATTTCAGCTAAGGGCTATCAATGGTTGTTTGCACAGTTGCGCGCCTTGATTCCTTTTGAAGCAGGTTGTGAAATTACCTTGGAAGCCAACCCAGGGACGGTGGAGCATGATCCATTTGCAGGCTATTTGGATGCGGGTATTAATCGTCTTTCCATCGGGGTACAAAGTTTTAATACTGAGCATCTGCAAAAATTAGGGCGAATTCATTCTAATGATGATGCGATTTCTGCCATTCAACATGCCAAAGAAGCGGGTTTTGAACGCATTAATGTCGACCTGATGCATGGCCTACCGGAACAAACTCTAGAACAAGCACTGTTGGATTTAAAACTTGCGGTAGAAAATGGCGCAACCCATGTGTCGTGGTATCAATTGACTATTGAGCCGAATACAGTATTTTTTCGTACCCAGCCGATTTTACCTGTCGATGAAGTATTGGAAGATATTCAGGAACAAGGTGAGGCCTATTTAACCGCACAAGGTTTTATCAATTATGAAGTGTCAGCCTGGCGTAAAGAGCAACCATCAGCACATAACTTAAATTATTGGCAATTTGGTGATTACCTTGCGATTGGTGCAGGGGCACATGGTAAAGTCACGCAGCCCGATGGTGTTTACCGTTTCCAAAAGACTCGATTACCCAAAGATTATTTGGCCAAAGTTCCAGCAGAACATTTGCAATATCATCGTATTGAAGCAGATGAGATGCCGTTTGAATTTATGATGAATGCACTGCGTTTAAATGATGGAGTAGAGGCAAAATTCTATGCAGAACGCACCGGACAGTACTTGGATAGTTTAAATTCGTTATTAACCTCATTGCGTGAACGTAAGTTAATGGTCAGTGACCCTACACGTTTGGCTTGTACTGAGCAGGGACATGTCTTTTTAAATTCGGTGTTGGAAGAGTTTCTTTAGAATGACAGATTCTACCTGCGAAAAATAATTAAAGAACTTGTGTGAAACCTGAAAAACCATCAAAAGCCCACTGAGCAATATGTGGGCTTATTTTTTTTAAAAATTTAGCGTTTGTAAATATTCAACATAAAAAAAAGCCCGGACAGGGATGTTCGGGCCAGAAAACAGAAACTACAGCATCATTTCTAAAAAGAATTGTATTTCATCATAGGTTGGAATTAGGTAGGTTTAGCCAATAATTTAGTAATCAAAGCTAAAGTGTTCTACAGCCAGCGAAGTCATGGTTTTCGATGGATTCACCATCGCTTCAGGGTTTGGTCTGCAAAATACTGACCACCAATATGAAAAAAACAATCAGCACCAGCATGATACAAGCGGTCAAGGCATTCCATTGTGTACAAAGCTTGGCTAAGTTCATTACAAAACGATAAATGTTGTATCTATTTAAGATTAATTAAACAATATGATGCTGAGAGCTCTTGTGTTTTTTTAAATAAATATAATAACTTTGTATGAAGTAATATATTTTAGGTATTTTATTGTTATTTTAATAATTTATATCGGATTTTTTTATATTTTTTATATTTTTGATTTTTTTGGGGTTTGTTGAATTATTTTTTTGGTTTTTAAATGGTTGTTATGTATTTTTAATTGGCTTGTTTTCTGTCGAATTTTATTAAAATTTATTTTTTGTGGGGATTTGTTTTTTTTGCTTTTTTGTAATTTATATAAAATTTTTAAAAAATTAAAATTAATATTGCTTAAATATTTATTTGAAAAATACTAAATCAATAGCGCTATAAAAATTAAAAGTATTAATGGGTGCTATGTGTACTGCTATAAATTCTAGTCCAAAGATATAGAACATTGAAGTAAAGTCAGTATCAAGAACAAAGCTTAGGCCTAGAGTTCAAACGTTCACAAATGAAAGTAGAGGGTATCCGATTTACACATGTATCAGTGTAAAGTTTAAATATTTGACCTAGTGTTCAAATTAATTCTTGGAATTTAAACTAATTTAATATGGAAAATATTTTTAATTAAAATGTTATTAGAATGTGTTGGGGATATTTTTTGTATTTGTATTAAATGTTTGAAATTTTTTTTTACATTTAAGGTGGTATACCAAGTTTCAGTCATTAAAAAAGAAAACAATAAGATGTCTTCTATTTGTTTTTATTTTCATTTATTTGTTTTAAGTTGGTTGGGTGTTTTTGTTTTTTATGTGATTTAATGATTTTAGATTAAATTGAAGTTTAACTTTAGTAAGCTGAGAGTGTAAGAGTAATATGGGCTAAAAGGATGGTTAAGGTTATGAAAATATTAGCAATCAATATAGGGTTATGTTGTTTAATTATTCTAAATAATACCTATGCGGCAGATGCTTGGAGTCAACGCTGGGAGTCGTCTAGAACACGAGCAGCAGAGCATTTGGCTCAAGCCAATCTCATTGAGCTCATGGACTCTGATTATTATGATGGGCTAGGCAAAACCACAATTTACAGCAATACAACATCGACGAGTTCGATCGGCACAGTCAACTCATCTACGAGTAACGTTAATCTGAATGGTTCAGACAACACTGTTGATATTTCTAGCGATGCGGTGAATGAGGCCGAAGTTAATTCGACGACCAATAAAGCCAGTCAAGCATGTCCTAATTTAGGGACCCTAACGGGAGCGACGCTATGCTGAATTGTCGAATGAAAGGAACATTGGGTGTTGTGATTGCTATAAGTCAAGTTGTGACAGGTTGTACTGGACTAGCACCCTCTAATAAGAAACCTGTGGCTTTGGTACAGGGCCCTCCAATTACAGATATTTTTACCCCTTTTGATATGGCTTTATCTTGTTTAAAAGGGCAGTTGCGTAATGATGTGAATTTCTCTGTTGGTGCGATTTTAGACCAGACGGGTAAAGACTTAGTCACTGATGGGGGGACTGGGAAAATGGTCACCCAAGGTGCAGGTGATATGGTGCAGTCTGCATTGTTTCAAGCAGGTGTCAGCCTATTAAATCGACGTGATCCTCGCATTATTGAAAGTGAGGCGAAGTGGGGGATTCGCGATCCGAGAAATATTCAGGCTTCGAATTATTATGTGACGGGCAGTATTAATAGCTTAGATTTCATCCCCGGTGGTGGTTTTGATATGCAAATAGGTGGTGTTGGGCCAACCTATAGCCAAACTCGGATTATGGTCGGTCTGGATTTAGCGCTCACCGATACGCGTACCAGTCGAGTGGTGGCGAATGTATCACTGCAAAAGCAAATCGTTGCGCAAGATTATGGGGTGAATGCAGGTCGATTTGCAGGACATACCTTGCTGAATATTCAAATAGGCAAAGGAGAGCGTGAGGCGACCAATTTTGCCTTACGCCAAATGTTGAATCTGGCGACCTTTGAGCTGTTAAGTCAGGTGATTCCACCAAATGCATTTGAAAGCTGCCGAACTGTCATTCCGCCTGAATATGGACAACTCAATTTAACCCGAAGCGCAGTAGCGCTGCATAAGTATCGAACCAGTCAGCAACAAGAGTCTCAAGCTGCAAACATAGTTCCGCAGACTTCCTCAGCAAATGAAACGGCTGTTGTCGTAGAACCAAATCAGTCTGCCCATCTAACCGATAACGGTAAGGCTGTAACGGATAAAAATAAATTAACAGATAAACCCAATAAAGATACGCAGCCTCCTAAGCAGAAAGAATCTGACTTGATTCAGGACCCTGATGCTGAGCCTGAGATGAGTAAACAAGATCTCATTAAATATATCAGTAAAGATCAGCCAACCCCATTAAAGCAGACTAAGGTTGGGAAAGTTGGAGATCTAAAAAAAGTTGAAAATGAAAAAGAAGATGAGGAATTGCCAAAGCTTTGGAGTGTAAATCCAGCAGTTGCTGAAAACTATTGGTCTACAACCCAGCGTGATTAAAAAATCTTAATAGGCTCGCTCCCCTATGGCGATAAAAGAAGTACTTGGCGAGGAGTATTTCAACATAAACAAGGAAATGATTATGAATACGTCAATTAAAACAATCGTCTTATCAGTGTCAGTTGCCTGTCTGTCAAGTGTAGCTATGGCAGGCGGTGGTCATGGTTCGGGAGGTACAGTCGTATCGGTTGATACCAATTTAACAAATACGTTAGATGCAATATCCAAACAAGGTCTAAATGGTGTTGCATTGAATCTTGCTGTGAATACGGGTGATGTAGACGCAAGCGTGAACACAACAGGCAACGGTTCTTATATGAGCAGCCGCCCTTTTGAATTTGATGCTCAGTCTATAAATGATTTGCAGGGAGATATTAAAACTACAGCAATTGGTGCAGTCAATAATGGCACCATCACCCTTGAACAAGGTAATAGGACTTCAGGTAGTGGAGGAGAATTTTCTAAAGAGCTTTCGGGTTATGTGAAACATTCAGTAAGTAATGCGACTACGAATACTGAATCGGGAGCAGAACAGGCTTCAGCAGCACACCAAGCTGCATCAGCACATCAAGCAGCAGAATCTGCGTATTCTGAAGGGTGGCATCATAGTATATCTGATGAGGCCTCTAATCACAGTGGTCAAGCTAACCACAGCGCCAATAGTGGCAGTGCGAGTAATTATTACTTAAATGATACTACCGATTTTTCAGCAGCGGGCGAGGCTGGAATGAGCTCTGCAATCAGTGGTAGTCATTATGAATATGAGACAAGCACTTTAAGTAATTATGCGGCTGCCAACGTTGCCTTTAACTCAGGTTCTATTGATGCTTCTGTGAATACCACAGGATTTGATAATACATTGGGTAATATCACTACAACAGCAATTGGTGCTGCGAATACAGGAACCATTACTGTTACTGTAAAATAAATCCGATGCCATTAATTAAAAAAGAACCTAACTTTCAGCAGAAAGTTAGGTTCTTTATTTTTGTTGATGCTCATCCTATTGTATGAGTACATCAAAAGGATGAGACATTCTATTTCTTTGCTTAGTAATCAAAGCTAAAGTGTTCTACAGCCAACGCAGTCATGGTTTTCGAAGGGTTCACCATCGCTTCAGCATGACCTTGTGCGCGAGGCAGCATACGTTCAAAGTAGAAGTCAGCCACTTTAATTTTGGCTTTATAGAACTCAGGAACTTCTGCGCCATTGCCTTCAGCCAATTTTTCAGAAGCCACCGCCGCTTGTTGCGCCCAGAAGTACGCCATCATCACGTAGCCAGAGAACATCAAGAAATCGACAGATGCGGAAGACACAACGTCACGGTCTTTACGTGCAGCCAGCATGATACGAACGGTGAGCGCGTTCCACTGTGCACATAGCTTGGTTAAGTCCCATGCAAAACGACGCATGTATTTATTACGTGCATGTTGACCACAGAATTTTAAAATTTCAGCGGTGTAATCACGAATTACTTTGCCGCGAGAAGAGAGCAACACTTTACGACCAATCAAGTCAAGGGCTTGAACACCTGTTGTACCTTCGTACAAGGTTGAGATACGTGAATCACGAACAATTTGTTCCATACCCCATTCTTTAATATAGCCATGACCACCGTAAACTTGCATACCGTGGTTCGCCGCTTCATAACCCAATTCAGTTAAGAAACCTTTGAGGATTGGGGTGTAGAAACCTAAATGATCGTCATGTGCTTCAAAGGCTGCAGTATCACCACGAGTTAAGGCATCCGCCATTTTGTCGGCAATTTGTGCAGCGTAATAAATCATTGAACGACCGCCTTCAGCGATGGCTTTTTGCGTCAATAACATACGGCGAACATCGGCATGGTGAATAATCGCATCTGCCACTTTTTCAGGATCTTTTTTACCTGAAAGTGCACGCATTGACATACGTTCTTTGGCATACGGTAGTGCACCTTGGAAGGCCAATTCAGCATGAGCAATCCCTTGGATCGCAGTACCGATACGTGCTGTGTTCATGAAGGTGAACATGGCATGTAAGCCTTTATTTTTTTCACCAATCAGGTAACCAATGGCATTGTCAAAGTTCAATACTGCTGTTGCAGAAGCACGGATTCCCATTTTGTGCTCAATTGAGCCACAAGTCACCGGGTTACGCTCACCCATTGAACCATCTGCGTTTACCATGAATTTAGGCACGATGAATAACGAAATTCCTTTGGTACCTGCTGGTGCATCTGGAAGGCGTGCAAGTACGATATGAATAATGTTTTCAGCTAAATCGTGTTCACCTGCAGAAATGAAAATTTTGGTACCTGAAATAGCATAAGAGCCATCTTCTTGTGGTTCTGCTTTGGTTTTAACTTGACCTAAGTCGGTACCACATTGAGGTTCAGTCAAACACATTGTGCCTGACCATTCACCAGTCACAAGATTTGGCATATACAGATTTTTTTGCTCATCTGTACCAAACTGTAAAATTGTATTCATACAGCCTACGCTGAGGCCTGGATACATTTGGAATGACCAGTTTGCGGTACCCATCATTTCTGATTTGATCAGGTTGAGCGATTGTGGCAGGTTTTGACCGCCAAACTCTTCTGGGAAAGACAAACCTTGCCAGCCACCTTGTACGAATTGGTCGTAAGCTGCTTTAAAACCTTTCGGTGTTTTGACTTCACCATTTTCAAAGTGACAGCCTTCTTCATCACCTGATTGGTTTAGCGGTGAAAGGACGTTTTCACAAAAGTCAGCCGCACCTTCCAAAATC
The DNA here is from genome assembly GCF_050285345.1 of Acinetobacter sp. Taxonomy (GTDB): domain Bacteria; phylum Pseudomonadota; class Gammaproteobacteria; order Pseudomonadales; family Moraxellaceae; genus Acinetobacter. The sequence goes on along the minus strand of NZ_JBLZXR010000117.1, from coordinate 36,202 downwards.
ATATCAACAGTGTCTGCATCTGCAGCTTCACCGTTAGAAAGTGTTTTGTAGTGCGCAGGGTAATCGAGCACTTCATTCATTAAGAAACGAATATCGTGTAAAGGCGCTTTGTATGCAGGCATAGTCTTAATCCTAATGTCGAAATTTTTTTGGATTATCTGTATTGATAATTCGATTATTCAGAGTTTTAGTTAAAAAAACATTGATAAATACGCCTTAAAAAAATGTCAGAAAGGCGAATTGTAATATTAAATCAACAGGTGAAAAGTAAAGTTCTGTTAGACTCCTGATTGAATTTTTAATCAAATTTTTCTTTTAATAAATCATAAAGAACACGGGTTTTCAACGGATATTATGCGTTTAAAATATATTACACTTTGTTTATTGGGTTTGAGTATTAGTGGGTGTACTCAACATGTCATTAAAACCAATCAGTCAGGTCAAACTTTAGCACAACAAGCCAGCCATGGCTTAAATGCCATGTTTGAAAATGCCAGTTATGACATGAAAGGTCAGTTCTCAATTCAAACTGATATTCAGTTTGAATCTGAGCAAGCTGAAACAAAACCTCAAGCACTGGCAGAAAAAAAATCTGAACTTGATCCGCAATTAAAAAAACAGCTCGATCAACTGATTAAAACGCAAAATATCCCGTTTAGCCAGAAAGAGAAAAAACAGCTATATCAAGCTTTAGCCAATGAATCTGCATCAGCTTCAGGGCGTTATGATGAGGAAGGCGAAAGCAGTTCACCACAGGCTAACATTACACAATCTTTAGTTAATATATTGAATGATCTCCAGTTTAGTTATAGTGGTTCGGTGCATTTTAGACAAAAGCTCGCAGCCTTAACTTTGCAGCTCAGCTATCAAAAACCAACTTTGCAAGTCAATGCACAGTTGCCGATGGTGGTAGATTTTAATGAGCATAAGTTCTATACCAACTATTTTGCGTTTATGCCATTTATGGTCAATCGTGAAAGCCAAGGCAGCTTGGCTTATGTCGATTTCTCTAAACATAAAGCGACATTAGAGCAAATTGATTTAAAGAAATTTGCCGATTATTTAAAGCAAATGAATGTCGTGCCTTATGCGCTGGCGGAGCCGAACCAATTGCAAACAGTTGGGTTAACACGTACCGAAAAAGATGCGGGGATTGTTAAAAAGATTCGCTTTATTGGCGATATGGCAACCTTACATACCCAGCTTGAATTATTTGATTATGTGAATGAAATTTATTATACCGAGCAAATCAAAGGCGGGAATTTTGTTGATTCTGAAGTAGATGCAGAACAAGAAGCCAATGAAGCTGCTGCAGAATCCTATGCTACGGCAGAAGCGGCAACTGCAGCGGCTGCAGAAGTCGATTTAGATGAAGACGAAATTGATGCTGCATATACCTCTGTAGAGCGTGTGAATGAAGTAGTTAATACGAAAATGCAGAGCCTGACGTATCACGAACAGGCTGACAGCACAGAAAGTGAATATGCTGCGACTGAGGATGAAGTCGATGCGGAAAGCGCGTATGCCGTAGCAACCTCTGATGGCGATGAGTCATATCGTGATGATGAAACTGAGGCTTATGCAGCTGAAGAGGATGAGAGCGAAAGTGCAGCAAAATTGTCTGAAGAGATCTGTCAGGCACTGATAAAAACCAAGCATGTTCCGATTGGTAAAGTGACGCTATGTCAGGATTATCAAGATATTCGCGTTATTCCAGTCAACACAGCCTCCATGGCCGAACCGACATTGGAAGCTGAAGCGGCCGAAGCTCAAGAATCAGCTGATGCTGTAGCGCAATTAAAACCAATCTTCCAGCAATACCAATCTGAACAACGGGTTGATGCACAGCAATTCCAACAGTTGTGGCAAAAGCACCAGCGTGAGATTTCACAAGCACTGAATGCTACAGATAAAGCCTCTTCAAGTTTTGTAGCAGATGTTGGCTTAGATCAGAAAGGCCGTGTTCAAAATATGGATTACAGCCTAGTATTTTCTGACCAACGTATTGGGAAAGTGAATCTCAAAAGTACCAACCAAATTTTGAATTATGGCAATGCCACACCGATTGATCGTCAAGCCTTGAAACAAGCCAAATCGATTGAAGAAGTCAGTAAAGGTTCACTCTTTGAAAATATGGTGAAGGGCTTCCTTTCTCCAATTACAGGTCAAGACCCGTATGCAGAGGAAGCTGAAACGGCATCTGTTGATGATGCAAATCATCAAGACTCTATCGAAATGCCTGAGTATTTGAGTACCGTTGCGGCACAAAGTTATGCACGTCATCATTCAGAGCTGAAAGCCTATCAAGCGACTTTTGCTGTTGCATTTGCGGCATATCGTCCTGAATATGTGAAATATTATTCTGCAAGTGCATTAAATGAAATTTCAGAAGTCTACGCTTATCAATTCCTTGAAGATTTAGATAAGCCAAAAGGTAATGTTTTGAAGCGCTTAAATCAGTTGCGTGAAAAACATGCGTTAAAAGGCGATGAAGATTTTGATGATCTAGGTTCTTCTGTGAAGCATTATATGCAAGAGGGCATTGGGAAAATTAAAGCGCAGCACGAGTTTAAGCAGTTGCTGAAAACCTATAAAACCAAGCAAGCGGTATTTGCACAGCTCTATCAGCAGAAATATTTGGCGATGTATGATGTTGAAGATGCCGAAAAGGCCGAGCTAGCGAAGGTGGCAAAAGTGTATGCCAAAGCATTTGTTGATGATACCCAAGGTAAATTGTCGGAAGCATCGGTGAATGGTTTAACGGCTGCGCATGAAGATTTATTCAGTCAGTCTGCTTATTATGAAAGCTATAAAATTGTGCAAAAACACATGAAGTAATGTAGATAAAAAGAACCTCAATCGAGGTTCTTTTTATGTTCTTAGATTTAAAGGAAATCTTTAAGTTCAGGTTTGACCCCATTCCAAATTGAAAATGATTCAATCGCTTGACCGACCAACATGCCAAATCCTTCTGATGTCGGTACATGACGAGCTTTGGCTTGATCAAGGAAGCTTGAAGGTTTGCCATACGCCATTTCATAAGCATATTTAAATTGCAGATTTTCAGGAAGTACTAAGGCATCGCCAGTTAAGCTGGCTGAAGTGGCATTAATGACCAGATCAAAATCGCCATTTAAATCATTTAATGCAATCGCTTGTAGTTCAGCATTCGGTACTGCGGCTTGTAAGTCAGCGACCAATTGTTCGGCACGTGCAAGGGTACGGTTGGCAATCACAATTTTTTTCGCCCCAGCTTGCACCAAGGGGTAGATCACGCCACGGGTCGCACCACCAGCACCAATAATTAAAATATCGGTATTTTCAAGTGACCAGTCTAAGGCATGAATGGCATTAACTAGGCCTTGGCCATCGGTATTGTCACCATGTAATTGACCGTCTTGCATCCATAACGTGTTGACCGCACCGGCAATTTTAGCGCGCTCCGTCAGTACGCTACATTGGGTATAAGCTTGTTCTTTGAAGGGAACAGTGACATTCATTCCAATGCCACCTTCGGCAAAAAAGCGCTCTACGCTGTCCTTAAAACCATCAAGAGGAGCAAGTCGTTTGCTGTACTGAATGTCGAGGCCAGTTTTTTGAGCAAAGGCATGATGAAGTTCAGGTGAACGTGATTGTTCAATTGGGTTGCCAATCACGGCAAATTGTTTGCTCATTGTGCAGCGTCCATGTTGGAGTGAATTAGAGCAGACAATATACGCCAAATTTTCGGTTGGCTAAAGTTCGGGCAGCTTGAAAAGCCTGAATCCTGAATATAGAAGGGAATTTTAAGGATTACAAATGTCTAAAATACATTTGATTAAAATGGTTGCGGCACTAAAAAACAGACCAATCAATGCAAACACCATAAAGCCAATAGCTAAATTGTCATGTAGTGATGTTTCAGAAAAAATATTGGTACTGATCGCACTTACCAGCACGACAGCAAAACTCCAAAACACCAGCGCAGCAACGCTGAATATATTTGGTTTATGAACGAATTGAGCTGGCATACGAGTGATACTCCGTATCTAAAAGTGTAGCGATTAGTGTAATCGCCTGAAGCTTTACAGTGTAGGGCAAAGCTGTGTCAAACATGTGTCATTGTTGAGGATTCTGATAACAAAGTAAATGGCCTGATCAAGTATTTTTTATGACCATATTTATACCATATCAGATATAAGTCACTGAATTTTAAAAGCCTCTGACGTCAGAGGCTTTTTTTATATTATTTCAAAATGTTTAACCAATCTTGTGGTTTGAGATAAAAGTCAGTCAGTCTTTTTTCAGCGGAATGTTCTTCCCATTCAGGACGGTATGACCAGCCTGCCAGTGGTGGCATGCTGACTAAAATCGATTCAATCCGACCACCGGTTTGTAAGCCAAACAACGTGCCACGGTCATAGACTAAATTGTATTCGACATAACGACCACGACGATAAAGTTGGAAGTCACGTTGTGCTTCGGTATAGGCTTTATCCTGATTATTTTTGAAGATAGGTAAAATCGCGTCTAGATAACCATTGCCGACAGCTTGCATATATTGGAAACAGGTTTCAAAGTCCCATTGATTCAGATCATCAAAGAATAAGCCACCGACACCGCGCTGTTCATCACGATGTTTTAAATAGAAATAATCATCACACCATTTTTTATGTTCTGCATACAACTCATCACCAAATGGTGCACAGAGATCATGTGCGGTTTGATGCCATGACAACACATCTTCATCATTTGGATAATACGGCGTTAAATCAAAACCGCCACCAAACCACCAAATCGGGTCTTGGCCTTCTTTTTCCGCAACAAATAAACGTACATTGGCATGCGAGGTTGGTACGTTTGGATTCTTTGGATGAATTACCAGTGACACGCCCATAGCTTGCGCTTTTGCACCAGCAATCGCTGGATGACGTTCTGTCGCTGAGGCAGGAAGTTTGGAAATATTGATGTGTGAAAACATCACACCACCTTTTTCAATCACAGTACCATTTTGCAGCACACGTGAACGACCGCCACCACCTTCAGGACGTTCCCAATCATCAATGATAAATTCAGCATCGCCACCACCTGCGCGTTCTTGCTGCTCCAATGCGGCACAAATACGCGCCTGTAAATCTCGAAGGAAATCATCTACACGTTGTATATCTGCTGAAGTTGGATTCTGCATGGCGACCTTTATCAAAAAAACTTGAAGATAAGCATCATCAAAGCATAAATTGGCTGAAAACTTAAGGGAAATTTCCTGATACTCGGCATCAGTGAGATAACTCAAAATTTAAAATACGCTATGGGTAGCTAGAGTAAAGGTGAAATATCCCGACTAAGCTGCTTGGTTGAATTCGATCACGAAGCTCAGCACAATAATCACAGAGAGATTCAAATGGAATCTCATTGATTGATCGAAATGGTGCATCTATGTCTCTACAGGCGAGTTCCTTAATTCAAAAATATAATGTGCCCGGCCCACGCTATACGAGTTATCCAACCGTGCCTTATTGGGAAGAAGCTGAGTTTTCTTTGGCACTTTGGAAGCAGGGTTTGAAACGATCTTTCGATGAGAGCAATCAAACGGAAGGCATCAGTCTGTATATCCATCTGCCATTTTGTGAAAGCCTATGTACCTTCTGTGGTTGCCATAAAAAAGTCACCAAAAAACATGAAATGGAACAGCCTTATATTCAGGCCGTTTTAAAAGAATGGGACTTATATTGTCAGTTGTTGGTAGATCGACCAATCATTAAGGAAATTCATTTGGGCGGGGGAACCCCGACCTTTTTCTCGCCTGAACATTTGACTCAATTGATTCAAGGGATTTTAGCCAAAGCGCAGGTCGCAGATCAGCATGAATTTAGCTTTGAAGGTCATCCGAACAATACTACACGTGAACATTTGCAAGCCTTATATGACTTGGGTTTTCGCCGTGTCAGTTATGGGGTGCAGGACTACAACGAAAATGTGCAAAAAGCCATTCACCGGATTCAGCCTTTTGAACATGTAGAACAGGTGACCCAATGGGCACGAGACATTGGCTATAACTCGATTTCACATGACTTGGTATTTGGTCTGCCATTTCAAGACTTAAACGATGTTTTACATACCATTGATCAAACCAACCGTTTGATGCCCGATCGTTTAGCCTTTTATAGTTATGCGCATGTGCCTTGGATTAAAGGTAATGGGCAACGCGGTTTTAAAGATGCCGATGTGCCAAAAGATGATTTAAAGCGTCAATGTTATGAAGAAGGCAAAAAGCAACTACTGGCGCATGGCTATCATGAAATTGGGATGGATCATTTTGCCTTGGCCAAAGATGGGATGTATCAGGCTTTTCAGCAGGGGACTTTGCATCGCAATTTTATGGGCTATACTGCATCAAAAACTCAAGTGATGATTGGTCTCGGTCTATCCTCTATTAGCGACAGTTGGTATAGCTTTGCGCAAAATGAAAAGAAACTAGAAGACTACTATGCACGTTTAGAGGCCAATGAAATTCCAGTTTACCGTGGGCATGTATTGAGTACAGAAGACCTGATCATTCGCAAACACATTTTGAATTTAATGTGTACCTTTAGTACCTCATGGGACAGTGCGGATATGGCGTTTCCTGAAATTGATGAGGTCTTAGCACAGCTACAAGAAATGCAGGACGATGGATTATTGACGATTACAGGTCAGTCCATCTGTATTACAGAAAAGGGCAAACCTTTTGTGCGCAATATCTGTATGGCTTTTGATTTAAGATTAAAACGTCGCATGCCAGAAAATCGGATTTTCTCGATGACGATTTAAGCTTTTATTCCCCTCATCTCAACCTTCTCCCAAAGAGAGAAGGGATATTTCAATAAGAGATGCAGGGAATTCGATGAATTTAAAAATCATCCTTTTGATACATGTGTGACATGCGATCATGTTTGGTTTTTAAATATTGTTCGTTGAATGGGTTTAAACCGACCGTTAGGGGCACACGATCAACCACATTTACCCCTTGTTCTTGTAGTGCTTCAATTTTTAACGGGTTATTGGTAATTAGACGCACGGCTGTAATATTGAGATGATTCAACATGATGGGGCACATGTCATAACGACGTGCATCGGCAGGCAAGTTCAACATCAGGTTGGCATCAACGGTATCATGGCCTTGATCTTGTAAGGCATAAGCACGGATTTTATTGGTGAGACCAATGCCGCGACCTTCCTGACGTAAATACAGAATCACCCCTTGACCCGCTTCATTAATTAATTTTTGTGTTGCTTGGAGCTGTGGGCCGCAGTCACATTTGAGTGAAGCGAAGGCATCACCAGTCAGGCATTCGGAGTGGATACGTACTAAAACAGGTTCAGTGGGAGCTTGTTCTAGTCCTTTAGAGAGTGCGACATGTTCTTCACCGGTTTCAGGATCCTGAAAAACCGTAATATTGAATTCACCAAAAGCGGTCGGTAATCTTGACGTTGCGACAAATTCTATAGGCACTGCTTAACCCGTTTATTCGATTATAAATTGGCTAAAGTATAGCGTAATGCTTGGACATTGGTAGAATTGCAACGATGAATTTATGCAGAACATTTTCTTTTTTGTATAAAGCGAACGATAATAGTTGATAAATAGGAAGATTATTCAGGATAATCTGACTCATTCAAAATCTCCCCAACGAGATCATTGCTAAAAATTACATCGCTACAAGTTTGGCTGATTGTAAGGTGATACAATTCGACGATATGATCGAGTTACCCATTTAGACCGAGCTTAGGAATTTGCCAGGCTTTAGAAGGCTTTGCCACATTATGCTGTATAAAGAAATACCATCTCAACGCCCTGTAACACCGTTGCTGGATACTGTAAATTATCCACAACAACTTCGTTTGCTCGAGCGCAGCCAATTAGACCAAGTGGCAGATGAGTTACGTCAGTTCATTTTGTATGCAGCTGGACAAAGTGGTGGGCATTTTGGTGCCAATCTTGGGGTGATCGAGCTCACTGTCGCACTACATTATTGTTTTAATACGCCAGATGATCGTCTGATTTGGGATGTGGGCCATCAAGCCTATCCACATAAAGCCTTAACCGGTCGTCGTGAACAATTGGTCACCATTCGGGCAAAAGATGGTTTGGCAGCCTTTCCTGCACGTGAAGAATCTGAATTTGACACCTTTGGTGTTGGGCATTCGTCAACTGCAATTTCAGCAGGCTTAGGCATGTCTTTAGCACGTCGCTTTAAACAAGATCCATGTCATGTGGTGGCCATTGTGGGTGATGGTGCCATGACAGCGGGTATGGCCTTTGAAGCCATGAATGATGCAGTTGCACATGATGCTGATTTATTGGTGGTATTGAACGACAACGATATGTCGATTTCATGTAGTACCGGTGGTTTTGCTAAGCATTTGGCTGCGATTTGGGAAAGCGGTCAATCGGTAAATATTTCTGAAGATGGTGAAGTCTATATTCAACCCCATCCAGAATGGGCGTATAACTCACGTTTACACTGTGCAGCCACCGATGCGGCAGATAACCTATTTAAAGCCATTGGTTTCGATTATTTTGGCCCATTTGATGGTCATGATGTAACGCAATTGACCCATGTATTTGAGGCGTTAAAAAAACGTAAAGGCCCGCGTTTGGTGCATATCTATACCAAAAAAGGCAAAGGCTTTGAACCTGCGGAAGCAGAGCAAATTAAATATCACGCGATTGGTAAACTTAATGCACCTGCTGCCGTGGTCACTGCGCCAAAATATTCAGAAGTATTTGGTCAATGGCTATGTGATGAAGCAGCACAAGATGACCGTTTATTGGCAATTACCCCAGCCATGTGTGAAGGCTCAGGTATGGTGAAATTTGCCCAACAATATCCTGAGCGTTTTTTTGATGTCGCGATTGCGGAACAACATGCAGTGACACTTGCCGCGGGTATGGCGTGCGAAGGAGTAAAACCAGTTGTCGCAATCTATTCAACCTTTTTACAACGTGGCTATGATCAACTGATTCATGATGTGGCGTTGCAAAACTTGGATGTCACTTTTGCTATCGACCGTGCAGGTTTGGTCGGTGAAGATGGCCCAACGCATGCAGGCGCGTACGATTATGCCTTTATGCGTACCGTACCGAATATGGTGATCATGGCACCTAAAGACGAAAATGAATGTCGTCAAATGTTGCATACGGCTTATCTATATAAAGGTCCGGCAGCTGTGCGTTACCCACGTGGAAATGGTTTGGGTGTTGAAATTCAGCAAGAGATGATGGAACTAGAAATTGGTCGTGGTGAAATCCTTGCTAGCTTTAATACGGCACAAGAATCAACGATTTCAATTCTCGCATTTGGAAGTCGTGTTCAAGCATCACTAGACGCAGGACAAGCACTTGCAGAAAAACTTGATGTTGCTGTTCGTGTCATCAATATGCGTTTTGTAAAACCACTGGACACCCAGTTGATTGATCAAATTGCGGACTCTACTCAACTGTTTGTGACGGTTGAAGAACATGCAATAATGGCCGGTGCGGGCAGTGCTGTGAATGAATATTTAGCACAGGCGACTATTGTGAAACCAATTTTAAACTTGGGTCTTGCAGATGAGTACATGCATCAAGCCACGCATAGTCAAATGTTGCAACAAGCAGGTCTGGATGCAGCAGGTATCGCAGCGTCAATAGAACAGAGCTGGTTGAAATGCACACAAACAGCAGTTTGCTGAATTTCTAATTTTTAGAAACATTTTTTCCCTAAAAGCCCTTATATTTGATAAGATATAAGGGCTTTCATGCATTATTCTTTATCAGTATCTTCAAATTTGTAGTGGGTGTTCAATGGAACCTATGGTGGTTATGGCTGCGCGTGCGGCTCAATTAGTTGGTCAAGAGCTTTTAAAAGCGCATCAAAATCGTCATAAACTCGATCTACAAGTCGAAGAAAAAGGAATTGATGGTCCTGTAACGCGTGTTGACCGTTACTTGGAACAGTTGGCTATCGATACCCTACGTAAAAGTTATAAAAATCACAGCTTCCTTGGTGAAGAGTTTGGTCTACAAGAAGGTAAAGGTCACGACGCTGATTGGTGTTGGATCATTGACCCACTTGATGGCACTTTAAACTTCGTTCAAGGTGTTCCGCATTTCTGTATCTCTATCGCAGTTCAACATAAAGGTGTAACTCAACACGGTGTTATTTATGACCCTGTGAAAGATGAGTTGTTCTCTGCAAGTCGTGGCCGTGGCGCGATGATGAACCAACGCCGTATTCGTGTAAATGTAAAAGACAGCTTAGAAAATACTTTCCTTTCAGTGGGTCATGCGTATCGCAAAATTCGTAATGGTGAAGTGGTTTCTTATGCGAAAAATCATTTCAATTCATTGTTAAATGTAACTGAAGCGGGTGCGCAATATCGTCGTACGGGTTCTGCTGCATTGGATTTGGCTTATGTTGCGGCTGGCCGCTTTGATGGTTATTTCGAACTTGGTTTGAAACCATGGGACATCGCTGCAGGTGAGTTGATTGTGAAAGAAGCGGGCGGTACTGTGGTTGATGCGCGTGGTGGTAATGACTCTATGGAAAATGGTCAAGTACTTGCGTGTTCTATGAAAATGCTTAAACCATTAATGCAAGCTGTAGTTCCAGCTTGGGGTGAAGCTGCAAAATAATAGAACTCCAGATCGAGTTTATTGATGGAATAATGAAATAAAGCCCTCCATGAGAGGGCTTTATTTTGTCTAAATGGTCAAAAAAATACAGTCAAAGCCTTGTAACGAAAGGAAACTTACAAATAAATAATTTGAAGTTGACTAAAACAGGTGACATTTAAAAACTTTCTGCTATAATCGCCGCACGCACTAAATTTCGTTCATTACCTGAACATTCTCTTCTATCATTGTGTATGCGCGTCCGGTCCAAAGAGAGGACGATATTTCGCGCCCCACCCAATCGCTAAGCGATTCCTTCAGGTTGCGGCTGTAATCATGTGTGCGTTATACGCATCGTCGTTCTCGGATCGCCGCTGATTCTATATTTTCAGCGTTTATTGCTGTGCCGCTTTTTGCCGATGTCCATCTGAATTTATTATTTTTAATGGAGCACCCATTTTCCGGGTGAAATACTCTATGAGCAAAACTTTTGCTGATTTTCCTTTACATGAGTCGTTACAACTAGCACTACAAGGTTTAGGTTTTACTACACCAACTCCAGTGCAAGAACAATCTATTCCGGCTGCATTAGAAGGCAATGACCTTCTTGTATCAAGCCAAACAGGTTCTGGTAAAACAGCTGCATTCTTACTCCCAACTGTGAATGCTTTGGCTGAACAAGACACATTGATGTCTTTCAAAGAGCGCATGAAAGCGGTAACTGCACCGTCAATTCTTGTGCTTTGCCCAACACGTGAATTAGCTCAACAGGTGAGCCAAGACGCGATTGCTTTGGTACGTCACATGAAAGGTGTTCGTATTGCTGCGATCATGGGTGGTATGCCTTTCGGTAAGCAAATCCAACAGCTTAAAGGTGCACAAGTTGTTGTGGCGACTCCAGGTCGTTTACTTGACCTTGTGAACCGTCGTCAAATCAAATTAGACAACGTTGATGCGTTGATCGTTGACGAAGCTGACCGTATGCTTGACTTAGGTTTCTCTGAAGACCTTGAAGCAATCAGTGATTTAGCGGCGAACCGTAAACAAACATTGATGTTCTCTGCAACATTTGCTGGCCGTATTATTACGCTTGCAGAACGTATGATGAATGATCCAGTACGTATTGCAATTGAAACTGGTCACTCTACAAATACCGACATCACTCAGACTCTTCATTGGACTGATGGTTTCGAGCACAAGAAAAAATTATTAACACACTGGTTGAACGCTGAAGATGTAGACCAAGCTGTGGTATTTGCTTCAACTCAAGAAGATACTGATATGTTGGCTGAAGAGCTAGCTGAAGCAGGTCTTTCAGTTGTAGCACTTCACGGTGCAATGCCACAAACTGTACGTAACCGTCGTTTACGCAGCATCCGTGAAGGCCGTGCAAAAATCTTAGTTGCAACTGACGTTGCTGCACGTGGTCTTGACGTTCCAACAATTTCTCACGTAATTAACTTCGGTCTTCCAATGAAGAACGAAGACTATGTACACCGTATCGGTCGTACAGGTCGTGCGGGCCGTACAGGTAACGCGATTACTTTAGCGACTTACCGTGAACGCGGTAAAATCCGTGCTTTAGAAGACTTCTTAGATGCACGTTTAAATGTATCTGAAATTGAAGGTCTTGAGCCATCTCCACCTCCTGCACGTGGTAGCCGTGATGGTCGTCGTGACGGTGGTCGTGGCCGTGGCCGTGACGGTGGTCGTGGTGGTTTCGGTGGCGGTCGTCGTTTTGAAGGTGAATCAAACTTCAAACGTCGTGAAGGCAGCCGTGATGGCGAACGTCGTTCATTCGGTGGCGAAGATCGTCCACGTCGCGAATTTAACAATGATCGTCCACGTCGTGAAGGCGGTTTTGAAGATCGTCCACGTCGCGAATTTAACAATGATCGTCCACGTCGTGAAGGCGGTTTCGAAGATCGTCCACGTCGCGAATTTAACAGCGATCGTCCACGTCGTGAAGGCGGTTTTGAAGATCGTCCACGTCGCGAATTTAATAGCGATCGTCCACGCCGTGAAGGTGGTTTTGACCGCCGTTCTAACGATGACAATCGTGGTAATCGTGTAGATTACAAACCACGTGAAAACGGTTTTGGCGATCGTCCAAAACGTTCATTTGGTGAAGATCGTCCACGTCGCGAATTCAATGGCGACCGTCCGCAACGTTCATTTGATGATCGTCCAAAGCGTTTCGGTGATGACCGTCCAAAACGTAGCTTCGATGATAAACCACGTGGTGAGCAGCGTACTGTGGGTGAAGATCGCCCACGCCGTAAATTCAATGACTAATTGAATTTCGAAAGAAATATCAAAAAACCGGTGGAAACACCGGTTTTTTTTATGGAATTAAATTAGATTTTTAACCAAAAAAATGTATACTTGATCAAACTTTATAGGTTTAATGATAATTATGAATAATGATTTATCTTTTTGGCGTACGGTGATGATCAAGGTACTTATGCCTTATATGGGCTTAACTCTATTCTTATGTAATATCGTTTACTATATCTATCATTCTTGGAACTAAATACGTTTTACCTTCATTTTGCTGCTTTCTTAAAAATTCTTATTAATAATAAAAAACAAATTACCTGATGGAATGCAGGGAACTCTGTGCATGCAGAGGTAACATTTTAAACTTCAATCCTTTATAGTATGCATGCTGAAAAAATGCAGGAAAATCCTCAGCTATGAATAATCAAACGTCTTCTCAGACTCAGGCACTGATTGAAGTGAAAAACCTGAGTTTTAAACGAGGGGAACGCGTCATTTATGAAAATGTCAGTTTAAAAATTCGTCGTGGTCAAATTACTGCAATTATGGGGCCTTCAGGCACAGGTAAGACGACTTTACTACGTTTAATTGGGGGGCAATTAACTCCTGATTCAGGCGAAGTCTTGCTGGATGGTCAAGATATTGCGCAAATGTCACGCCAAGAATTGTTTGCAGCACGTGCACGTATGGGCATGTTGTTTCAAAGTGGCGCGTTATTTACCGATATGTCGGTCTATGAAAATGTCGCTTTCCCGATTCGTGCTCATACTAAATTACCCGAGCATCTCATTTCAGAAATTGTGGCATTAAAACTGGAATCAGTCGGCTTGCGTGGCGCAGAACAGATGATGCCGTCAGAACTCTCTGGCGGGATGAATCGTCGTGTGGCATTGGCACGCGCGATTGCACTGGATCCCGAATTGATCATGTACGATGAACCTTTTGCTGGACAAGATCCGATTGTCAAAGGCGTCTTGACGCGTTTAATCCGTTCTTTGCGTGAAGCTTTGGATTTAACCACGATCATTGTGTCGCATGATGTGGCTGAAACCTTATCGATTGCTGATTACATTTATGTTGTGGCGGAAGGCAAAGTACAAGGTGAGGGGACACCTGAGCAGCTGCAAGCGAATGCTTCGCCATTTGTGCAGCAGTTCTTGACTGGTTCCGTTGAAGGTCCTGTAGATTATCAATTTAGTCGTCAGCCCTATTTAAAAGAGGTACGTTCATGAATGCTATTGCCGCTTTAGGTAGACGCGTTATTGAACGTGTTGAAGGTATTGGTGTGGCAACCATGATGTTGCTGCAAATCCTATTTTCCATGCCGACGCTATTGGGGGTAAAACTCTTTATTTACCAGATGTACCGCGTCGGTGTGCTGTCACTATTGATCATTGTGGTTTCAGGTCTATTTATTGGTTCAGTCCTCGGTTTGCAGATGTATAGCATCTTGTCGACCTTTGGTAGTGAAGCCATGTTAGGCACTGCGGTCGCATTAACCTTACTGCGTGAATTGGCGCCTGTGGTTGCCGCTTTGCTGTTTGCGGGACGTGCAGGTTCTGCCTTAACTGCCGAAATTGGCTTAATGAAAGCCACTGAACAATTGTCCAGTATGGAGATGATCGGCGTTGATCCGTTGAAACGGGTGATCTCACCACGACTCTGGGCCGGTGTTTTTAGCTTGCCAATGCTGTCGGTGATTTTTGCTGCGGTTGGGATCATGGGCGGTAAATTGGTGGGTGTCGATTTTCTGGGTGCAGATGAAGGCTCTTATTGGGGCGGCATCGAGAACAGCGTGCAGTTTTATAAAGATGTGTTTAACGGCACCATCATCAAAAGTTTTGTATTTGCATTAATTTGTACCTGGATTGCGGTGTATCAGGGCTATGCCTGTGTACCAACTTCAGAGGGTATTGCAACGTCGACAACCCGTACTGTGGTGTACTCTTCGTTGTGTGTTTTAGGTTCAGATTTCGTGTTGACTGCGGTCATGTTCGGAGGTATTTAATGAAATCACGTACGAGTGAACTGACCGTTGGGATTTTTGTTATTTTATTTGCAATTGCACTCTTTTTCTTGGCCATGCGAGTCAGTGGCTTAGTGGGCAATAATTTAAAAGATAGTTATGAGTTAACCGCAACCTTTGACAATGTCAACGGAATTAAACCGCGTGCCAAAGTGACCCTGAGTGGGATGAAAGTAGGACAAGTTGAATCCTTAAAACTTGATCCAGTGACGCGCTTGGTGACTGCGCATTTAATGATGGATGGATCTTTAACGTCATATACACCAGAGCAATTAAAACAAGTCCAAGAAAATGCTTTGGAAGAGCTGCGTTATAGTGCTGAATATGAAGCAGCAACACCAGCGCAACAAAAAGAAATGGAACAGCAACTGATTGCTAACATGAAATCCATCACCAATATCGATGAAGATGCTTACATAATGGTAGCAACCAATGGTCTATTGGGTGAAAAATATTTAAAAATTGTTCCAGGTGGAGGTGTGAACTTCCTAAAACGTGGTGATCAAATTGGCAACACCCAAGGGACAATGGAAATTGAAGATTTAGTGTCGAAATTTGTGACTGGTGGTGCGGGCAACAAATCAGACAGCACAGCAGAGACTGAGCCAAAAACAGAAGCTGCTGAGGCAACCGATGCAGAACCTGCATTTGTTGAATAATTTGAGGAGAAATAAAGTGAACACAATGTTAAAACATACGCTGACAGCCAGTATTTTATCAACAATGATAGCGGGTACTGCTTTTGCTGCACCAAGCGAAGCACCACCTGCATTTGTTAAAAAAGTTGCGGATGGTCTAATTTCTCGTTTAAAAGCGGATCGTGCAAAGCTACAAAATAACCCTGCTGCCGTAAAAGCCATTGTGCGTCAAAACCTTGACCCTTATATCGATTCACAAGCATTTACCCGTATTGTGATGGGTACTTATGCAACCAATCAATACAGTTCTGCGGCGCAACGTGCACAGTTTGAACGTAATTTCCGTGAAACCTTGATTGAAAATTATGGTTCAGCATTTGCGAAGTTTAGTAATCAAACTTATAGCATGCGTCCATACAAAGCATCGACCAGTAAAAATCCCGTTGTGACGATTGATTTCAACAACAACGGCGAAAAAATCCCAGTGTCGTTCCAGTTGGCAGACAAAGGTTCGCAATGGAAAATCCGTAACATCAACGTTTCAGGCATCGACTTAGGTCTGCAATTCCGTAACCAGTTTGCGGCAACGGTAAAACGTAATGGCGGTGATATTGATAAAGCCATTGCCAACTTTAAGCCAGATGCTGATGCGGCAATTGACAAGAAAAAATAAGATAGGTGATGCGTGATTAAACTTCATCAACATGAGTTGGTTGTTGCAGGCAAAATTGATTATGAAAATGCTGAGCAATATTATCAAACTGGTTTGCAGCTGATTCAACAACAGTCAAATTTTCCATTGGTGGTGAATTTGGCTGAACTTGAGCAAGGGAGTACTTTGGCCCTTGCGGTATTGGTGCGCTGGCTACGTCAAACACCAAATACGCAAGGCTTACAGTTTAAAGCTGTACCTGAAAAAATGATGAAGATTATTCAAGCTTGTCATTTAGAAGATGACTTGCAGCTGATCTAAATAAAAAAGCACCGAAAGGTGCTTTTTTATTGATTGTAAATAGGCATTTATCAAATTTGGAGCGTTTCTTGCGCTTTGCTTTGAGGCTGTGCTTCAAAGCTTGCTTATTAAATCCATTTCTTCCAACGGAAGTAAATCAGTGGGCCAATAAAGAAAGCAATCAGAATCAAGCTGACAATAACGAAACTGGTCGTGCCTTGTGCAAAAGGCAAGACATCGGTATTCATGCCATACACGCTGGCCACCAACATGGGCGGTGCAAGCATACTGGGTAAAATTGAGAATCGACGAATTGTGTCATTCTGCTCGGTATTAATGAATCCAGAAGTAGTGTCCAAGAGGAATCGAACCTTTTGGAACAAGAAGGCATCGTGTTCGACCAGTGAGCGCACGTCTTCACTAAGCTCTCGAATATCTGCATCGTAAATATGACTACCTAAAGCACGTGGACGTGACAAGAAGGTGAGGACGCGGCGTAAATCGATCAGACAGAGCTGCGCTTTCCCGAGCATATCTTCTAAGTGCGCCAGTCGGGTAATCATGTCGTCAAGGTCGAGAATCATTTCACGATGACGGTTATTCAGCACTTCTGTGGAATACTTTTCCAAGTCCTTGTGGATATCTTCCAAGATATCCGCAAGCTCATCAAGCTTCGCTTCCAATAAACCTAATAACACCCAAGTTGGATCTTTATAGTCGATTTCATAGTCATTACGACGGGCGCGTGCACGAAAGGCACGGAAGGCCACTAATTTTTCACCCCTTAAGGTAAATAAGCGTTCTTTATGTAGAATAAAGGCAACGGTTTGCACTGTGGCGAGGGCACCTGAGTTTTCTTCATCAGGTTCGCCATCGACTTGAAAGTTTTTATTTTTGGTTAAAAAATAGGTGCTGATATGCAAAATACCGTCATCATCACGGTAGAATCGAGCACTCGATGAAATGTCTTCCAACGATTTTAACGTAGGTAAATTTTGCTCATAGGCATCCATAATCCATTGCTGCTCTTCTTGAGATGGAGCAATGAGATCGAGCCATACTAAATCCTGATGTAAATCAAAGTCGCCATTGATGGTGGCATCTTCCAGGCTACCGCGCTCTGTGGCATAAAAGGCTTCAAGCATGTTGTCTTTTCCCCCTGCGCAGTATGTAAAAAATGAATGGGTGTATTTTAGACAAGGATTTGCTGAAAAACACTGTTCGAAAGCTTATTTTATGAAAAAATCTCGTTAAAGTTGATTTTTCCAGTTTCGCTCTGCTGATTTGATGGTGATTATAAATGAAATCGATCGCAATATTCTGTGGTTCTGCTTTAGGTAAAGATTCTGTGTATTTAAATGTCGCACAAAATGTGGGGCGTTATTTGGCTCAGCAAGATATTACGCTGGTCTATGGCGGTGGTCGCTCTGGTTTAATGGGGGTGGTTGCGGATTGTGCATTACAAGCTGGTGGGAAGGTCATTGGGGTGATTCCACGGGTGTTGGTGGATAAAGAATTGGCCCATCCCAATTTAACTGAGTTACATGTTGTTGAAGATATGCAGCAACGTAAAACCAAGATGTCCGAATTGGCTGATGGCTTTGTGGCAATTCCGGGGGGTGCAGGTACATTGGAAGAAATTTTTGAACAATGGACTTGGGCACAGTTGGGGATTCATTTAAAGCCATGTGCATTTTTGAATGTAGACGGTTTTTATGACGATTTATTGAAATTTTTAACGCTCACCGCAGAAAAAGGTTTTACCCATCAGCGCTTTATTGATAGTTTGGTGGCTGAAGATAATATTGAAGCGATTGTCGAAAAGTTTAAGCATTTTGCTGCACCAGAACCGAAATGGGGCATGGTGGAAAAAACCGAATTTTTGGTAGCAATGGATCAATAAAATATGAAGACCATTACGGTTGCGGCAGCCATTATTTTAAATCCACAGCATGAGCTTTTGGTGGTGCGGAAAAAGCATACCGAATTTTTCATGCAAGTTGGAGGCAAGCTTGAACCCAATGAAGCACCTGAAGTGACGATTTTACGGGAAATTCAGGAAGAAATTGGTTGTGCCGCAGAAATTGAACAGTTTGTTGGGCGTTTTGAAACCCTTGCGGCAAATGAGCCCGATCATCGGTTGGTGAGTTATGTATATGTGATCACCTTGCACGATCAGCCCAAGATTGATGCTGAAATTGCCGCAATGCAATGGATTAGCTTGGACGATCAAAAAACTCAACTTGCACCTTTAACGCGTGAAGTGGTGATTCCTTGGGTAAAGCAGAATTTACTTGCTGCTCCAGTTTAAGGCTTTAGGTTTTCATAGAGCATTTATTTGAAATTTATTTCTAGCTTTGTGCTGCGGCAATACATGCCGCATATACCTGTTTACAGCCAATTTCATGTAATGCTGAACTAAGGGTATGAATCGAACTGCCTGTCGTCACCACATCATCGACAATCAACACCTTACGGAAGCGGCGTTTTTCGGCAGCATTAATCTGAAATTGTTGGTCAATATTTTCCAGACGTTCTAAACGCGATAAACCTTTTTGCGCATGTTGATGCATCCTTATAACGGGTTGCCAAATCGGAATATTGAATTGTTTGGCCACATGCTGTGCAATTACTACGGATTGATTGAAGCCGCGTTCACGCAGTCGTTCAATCGAGATTGGCATGGGCACAATGGCTTGCACCCGCGGCAGTTTTAACTGCATTAGTGTGCCTGCAAGCAATTGCTGATAATGCAATTGTTGCTCATATTTAAATTGCTGAATAATGCGATCCAGTGGATAGCGATATTCACACGCCGTTAAAATTTCCAGCTCGTGTCGTTGCACGCTTTGCTGTGCCCAAGGTAGGCTATTCCAACAGTCCAGACAGACTCGATGCTGAGTTTGTGGCGCGATTTGACACAGTTGACAAGGCGGCGCAAGTTTAAAAAAACGCTGTAAATTCTGGAGTGCAAAAGTCATGAAGCATTACACATAGGCATAGCGCGGCGCTTCAGGCAGCCAACGTTTTAATAGGGCATCTGCTTGCTTCGGATAATCCTTCAGTACTTGCTGCGCCACATAATGTGCTTGGTTCAATAAGTGGTCATCGCGTTCCAGTTTGGCCACACGAAAGCCCATATCTCCCGTTTGTTTAGTGCCAAGCAGCTCACCTGGACCACGAATTTCCAAATCCTTTTCCGCAATGATAAAGCCATCATTGGTTTCACGCATAATGCGTAAACGTTCCTGCCCATTTTGTGACAACGGATTTTTATACAGCAGCGCACAGAAACTGGCTTTGGCGCCTCGTCCCACGCGCCCACGGAGCTGATGCAATTGCGACAGTCCAAGACGCTCAGCATTTTCAATCACCATAATCGATGCATTCGGCACATCGACCCCGACTTCAATCACCGTAGTGGCGATTAATAGTTGTAATGCGTTGTCTTTGAATTGTTGCATCACCGCCTGTTTCTCATCGGCTTTCATTTTGCCGTGTACCAGACCAATATTCAACGCTGGAAAGCGTTCTTTAATTTCATTAAATGTAGCTTCTGCGGCTTGCGCATCTAAGGTTTCCGATTCTTCCACCAAGGTACAGACCCAATAGGCTTGTTTACCCTCGGCACAATTGGTTGCAATCCGTTGTAGCACTTCTTCACGGCGGTCGAGTGGAATGGTCACGGTTTGAATTGGGGTACGTCCCGGCGGTAATTCATCAATCACCGAAGTATCGAGATCGCCATAGGCAGACATGGCCAAGGTACGTGGAATTGGCGTAGCGGTCATCACCAGTTGATGTGGGGTCATACCATTTAAGCCTTTATTGCGTAGCGCTAGACGCTGATCGACCCCAAAGCGATGTTGTTCATCAATAATCACTAAACCAAGTTTGGAAAATTGTACATTGTCCTGAAACAGGGCATGGGTTCCGACCACCAGATGGGCACTGCCATCTTGGATACTTTGCTCAGCTGCAGCACGAGCTTTACCTTTTTGTTTCCCAGATAACCACGATACGGTGAGTCCCATTGGCTCAAACCATTTTTTGAAATTTAAAAAATGCTGTTCCGCTAAGATTTCAGTTGGTGCCATCAGCGCGACTTGCCAGCCTTCTTCCAGTGCATGACAGGCTGCAACACCCGCAACCAGTGTTTTGCCTGCACCAACATCACCTTGAACTAAACGCAGCATCGGTTTGTTCTGTTTTAAGTCTTTGGCAATTTCTTTTGAGACTCGTTTTTGTGCCCCAGTCAGTTCAAAAGGCAGTGTGCTTAAAAGCTGTTTGGCAAATATTTTACTTGGGCTAAAAGATGGTGCTTCGATTTGCTGAATATAAGCCCGTCGTGTCAGTAAACTGACTTGGTGTGCGACCAATTCTTCAAAAATCAGGCGCTGCTGCGCGGGGTGTGCGCCCTGAGTCAGTTGCAGCATGTTGGCATTCACCGGTGGGTGGTGAATGTAGTTTAGTGCTTGTTTTAGCGCATAACCATTGGTGAATTTTTCTGGTAATAGTTCAGGCAGGTGATCACTGTACTGCTCTAGTGCTTGTCTGACGTATTCGCGGAGTTTCGGTTGGGTTAAACCTTCAGTCGCAGGATAGATTGCCGTGAGCTGTGTTTGCGGCAAAGGTGTATGTTCATGGATAACTTGGATTTCAGGATGATACATTTCCAGACCACGTGCACCGACACGGACTTCACCAAAGATCCGTAAACGGTTGCCGAGTTTCACGCGATCCATGATGCCTTTATAAATATGATAAAAGCGCAAGGTTACTTTGCCGCAGTCATCATCCAGTAGGGCGGCCATGGACTTACGCTTTCCAGGTGGGAAATCCACGCCTTTGACCACGCCTTCGAGTAAATAGCTGCGGCCCACGGTCAATTGGTTCATGGCAATGATCGTGCTACGATCTTCATAGTCGCGTGGCAGATGAAACAATAGGTCATCTGTGGTGAAAATATTCAGTTTTTCAAGTAATGCCGCAGAAGCCGTGCCGACCCCTTGCAGCTGATGGACTGCAGCCATGTCCCCTCAACTTTGTCAGTGATTTGGTGCTAAATGCATATTTTATTTATAGGTTATGGTAAAACATCTCAGCGTGTTGCTAAACAGTTATTTCAGCACGACCACCAAATTACCACAATTAGTCGAAGTGCGAAAACTGATACTTTTGCTACCCATCTGATTCAGGATGTGCATCAACTGGATGTATCGCAGCTTGCCCCGATTGATGTGGTGTATGTACTGCTGGCGTCGCCAAGACAAAGTCCTCTAAGTTCGATAGATGCTTATCAACAGACTTATGTTGATTCAGTGCAATCCATTGTTCATGCGCTTAAACCGCATCCCGTCAAACGTATCATTGTGGTGTCTTCAACGCGGGTTTATGGTGAAAATGCGGGTGAGTACATTGATGATGAAACCGTACCAGAGTCAAGCGATGAGCAAGGTAGATTGTTGTTGACAATGGAACAGCTCTATCGTCAGGCCTTTCCTGAGCAATGTATTATCGTACGCCCAACAGGGATTTATGGCATATCGACAGCACGAATGCAAAAACTGGCTGAAACCACGAGAAGCTATCCGAATATTCACTGGTCAAATCGAATTCATATTGATGATTTAGCAGGGTTCTTGGTATTTTTGCTTCATGTGGAACATGCTGAAAAATCATATATTTGTACAAATAACCAACCGCAGCCTTTACATGAGCGGATTTTAGAATTGCAACGCGCAATACATTTATCTGAACTAGTTCTAGAAAGTCAGCAGGTCACAGGGAAAAGGATTTATGCCGGACGGATGGTGGAAAGTGGATTTAAGTTAGTGCATGATAAGCATTGAGGTAGCGGCATTGTGCGGTGAATGATTTGTAATTAATTCTATAAAAAAAAGCATTAAATTAATAAAATATGAAAAACATGAAAATTTACACAGCATGCTTTAGCGCATTCAACTTTGGAGAAAACGGACAATTTCTACTTGGGAGTGACAGCTTGTGTAAGTCCAAAAAATCAGGGACAAGCCTTTTATGGCTTGTCCCTGATTTTGCTCATATTCTTTCGCTATTTATAGCTAAAAAAACAGAAGTAAAGAGTTTACTTCTTCTTACGTTTCAAACGTTTTTTCGCTTGTTCAGCAGCGACTTTGTCGAGGGCGTCTTTGAGTTCCTCATCACTAAAGGTAGTAATGTGCTGCAACATTTGTAACGTTACATCATCCAAAACCAAGTTGGCGTATTGCGCAACATTCTGGAAGTTCTCATCAAAAACAATCGCATTGTTTTCATTGGTGCTGATATAGCCTTGCTGCGTCAGCACTTTAATAAAGCTCTGGAAGAGTGATTTATCAAAGAATTCTGGCGAGTTAAATTCATACAACACCGACAGACGTTGCCCCACTAAATGGCTGAGTTCCTCAACCTGACGGGTCGAGATATTGCCCGAGCCACGTTGCGTGATTAATGCCAAGGTCATGTAATAACGCTCAAGACTTTGCATCACTGGCGCAGCAAGCACCACCAATTGATTATGCTGTTCTGAGTTTGGCGCTGGAGAGATTAAATGTCCTTCAGCATCTTCTGAAATCAATTTGGCTTGAATCAAAAGTTCCGCATAAGCACAGATTTGTTCTTTTAGCTCTTCATCTTCCCATTTTAGGAAAAGTTCCGCTTTTAAGAATGGATACAATGTACGAATGACATTGATTAAATCACCACGCTGAATTGAACCATTGTGTTCAACCAAAGCGGCAATCAAAGATGGCAACACAAATGCATGTAGAATGTTGTTACGGAAGTAAGTCAATAAAACTGCCTGATTGTCGGCAATTGCGATAATGTCGCCTAAAACATGATTGACACGTTTAATCAGCTTCAGTTTTAAACCGTAGGCAATAATTTCTTTACCTGACAACGGTGTGACTTGCATGCGTTGGTCATACGGTAATGCAGTTAACAAGTCACGATAAGTATCAAGCTGCTTAATACAAATTTCTTCATCTAAGGTGTGTTTAGCTGTTGCCAGTAAAATCAACGAGAGCAATGAAACAGGGTTGACCACAGCGGCACGGTTGATATTTTCCAAAATCGCATGGGCAGAACTGTTGACTGCATCTGAAACTTCTTGTGGAATCGGATCATCATTTTTCTCGATTTTAATGTTTTCAGCATTGTGCTGTTTCAACATATCATCAAGGAAAACTGGCTCACCAAAGTTTAAATGCACTTTGCCGAAGACGCGCTCAATCTTACGCAGGGTTTTCATAATCCCCATGATTGATTCGCCTTCTTTTGGCTTACCATTCATTTCACCAACATAGGTCGCGCCTTCCATCAGGCGTTCATAACCAATATAAGTCGGTAGGAACACAATCGGTTTGGCTGGATTACGTAAATGACTATGTACGGTCATGGCCAGCATGCCCGTTTTTGGTGGCAATAGCCGACCTGTACGGGAACGGCCACCTTCAATGAAGTATTCCAGTGGTGTGTTACGCGACAAAATACTGTATAGATATTCTTTAAATACCGTGGTGTATAGACCATTGCCACGGAAGGTACGGCGAATAAAGAAGGCACCACCACCACGCAGAATCTGACCGACAAATGGCATATTCAGGTTATCACCGGCTGCAATGTACGGCACCATCAAGCCACGTTTATAGATCACATAGGACAATAATAAGTAGTCGATATGACTGCGGTGACATGGTGTATAGACTATTTCATAGTCTTTGGCCAATTCACGAACCGTGCTGAAGTTATGCACTTCAACACCATCATACAGCTGTGTCCAAAGACGAGTCAGGGCAAGATCTGCAAAACGCACCGTTGAATGTGAATAATCGGAAACGATTTCATTCAAATAGCCAATGGCGCGACGTTCGGCTTCGACCATGCTAATTTTGCTGCGGATACTTTCACGGCGAATCGCATCTTGTACATCCGATGATTTGATCAGGCCATGCATCACGTTGCGACGGTCGGATAAATCGGGACCCAAGACCACTTCACGTTGACCATCTAAGTAGTTATTCAGTGAATTAACGATATAGGTCGCAGGAGATAAGTTTGGATGCGTGATTTGGGCATATTCAATCAAGCTACGTAAAGACTGCGCTTCATGAAATTCTAAATAAGACTGACGACCATGCAAACCAATATTGACCAGTTGCTTCACCTTACTTGGCGTTGACCACGTATCAGTAAAGAGTAATTTAAACCATGAATCTTCTTTGTCCGGTTCACGTCCCCACAAAACAGTGACAGGTACCAACTCTACATCTAAATCTGGATTTTTTTCTAAGAGTTCAATCAGACGAAGTAAACGCGGTGGGAAGGCATTCGGTGGAGGATTGAGTAGGTTGTCTTCATCGTGATGCTGTAAAAATACCACAGATGCTTTTTCTGTTTGTACACCAAGCTGCATTGGGTCAAGCGCAGGATGCAATTTTAAACGTCGCGTTTCACCATCGACAATTAAAGCATTACTGCGTGAATAATTTTGCAAAACGTAACAGGTGATTTTCGCTGTCTGTACGTTGGCATCCGTATCGGTTTGGACTACAACAGGCTCAACCGGAACTTCACCTAAAACGTGCGGTGTAACTACGAGGTCAAGCAGTTTACTCGAAAGCTTTCGATACATTTGACCAAAGCCGCTCTTGGACATACAAACTCCTACTTTTCATGACCAAAACCACAGAAATTCTGAGGGGGATCTATTTTGTGTAATTGTAAATAAAAACAGTATGTCATTTTCTGACAAATTGCATAGATATTGTAAGATTTTATCGTTAAAAAACGTATTTTTAGCAGATATATTGCATTAGTACGGTGACAGATCAGTCAGTCAATCTTTAGGGTTTTAGTCAGAATTTATGGCAAAATAGATTGAATTTGAAAAACATTGGTCGATTTTACCTGCCTTAGGTAATCCCAAACTAGAAAATAGGTTCGTTATGAATGCCTTAACACAAGAGTTGGTTGATTTGCTCAGCCTTGAGAAATTGGAAGAAAATATATTTCGTGGGCAAAGCCGTAATTTAGTTGGGAAGCGTGTTTTTGGTGGGCAGGTATTGGGGCAGGCGCTGCGTGCGGCATCTTATACCACTGATCGTCCGGCGCATTCTTTACATGCATATTTCCTTTTTGGTGGCGATGTGAACGCACCGATTATCTATGAGGTAGATCGAATTCGTGATGGCCGCAGTTTTGTCAGCCGTCAGGTGAGGGCGATTCAGCACGGTAAAACCATTTTTATGTGCATGGTGTCTTTTGCTGAACCGGAAGAAGGTTTGAATTATCAAATTTCTGAACCTGAATACCCAGCCGTTGAAGCACTGAAAAATGAAGCTGAATTGAAAAAAATGATGGTGGAATTTGTCCCAGAAAATGTTCGTGCCAGTTTCATGCGTGACCGTCATGTGGAAATTCGTCCAATCAATCCGCAAAACCCGTATCAGCCACAGCCTGAAGCGCCCGTATATGCACACTACATTCGGACGCATGATGCCCTTGCCGCTGAAGTAGATGAAATTTCCTTACATCAGGCCATTGCTGCGTTCTATTCAGATTTTACTCTAATGACCACGGCGTTGCGTCCGCATGGATTAAGCTATTTATCACCAAGTTTGCAATGTGCCAGTATTGACCATGCCATGTATTTCCATAAACCTTTCCGTGTGGATGACTGGATGCTCTATGACATGGATGCAACCGTAAGCTCAAGTTCACGTGGTCTGAACTTTGGCCGTATGTGGCAAAATGGTGAATTGGTGTGTAGCACGACGCAAGAAGGGCTAATCCGTTTACGCGAAATCGAAACACAATGAAATCGCAACATCAATAAACGTCGTTGTCTAAAAAGCCGAGTCGATTGATTCGGCTTTTTTGTTTAAATGGCTGTGTCTGCTATAGGCTTCATGACAAAAAAATCCTCGATTCTAAATGACCTACATGGCATAGTGCCTGCAGGAACTCATGATAAAAGCATGGCAAAATGAGCTTAAATACACAAATTTTAGTGGCCGCAATTTTCGGCGTAGTTTTTGGTTTTTTATTAACTCTGTTTCCCGAAACACAGTTTTTGTCGGGCAGTCTGTATGGTCTTGGCATTGTCAGTAGTGTTTTTATTGGCTTACTGAAAATGTTGCTGATCCCGTTAATTTTTAGCTCGATTGTCGTTGGTGTTTCCAATTTACAAGCTGGGGGACAACTCAGTCGAACGTGGAAAATTACCTTGGCCTGCTGTGTGACCACCACGACTTTGGCTTTAATCTTAGGTCTGGCCTGTGCTCATATTTTTAAGGTGGGGCAGGGTGTTGATATTCTGATGTTTCAAGATGCGATGAATCAGCATCAGACCCCCGATACTTTGACGCCGAGTTCATTCTTTACCAACTTTATTCAAAATACCCTGATTAATCCCTTTAAAGCCTTTAGTGACGGCAATGTCTTAGCTGTGGTGGTCTTTGCCTTATTTATTGGTGTCGCATTAGTCAAAGGTGGCGATAATTTCCGCAGTGTACGTAAACTGAGTCAGCAATTTTTTGACATCATGATGCTGATGATTGGCTGGGTGATGAAATTGGCTCCACTCGGAATTTTTGCCTTATTGGCTAAGCTGATTGCAACAGAAGATATTACCGTGCTGAGTCGTTTGGCAGAATTTGCAGCCGTGGTCACCGGAACGACGATTTTCCATGGTGTGGTGGTTTTGCCACTGTTGTTGTGGGTGTTTGGGAAAATGAATCCGATCACTTTCTTTAAAGGGGCACGTACTGCACTAATCACCGCATTTGCCACCAGTTCCAGTTCGGCTACGATGCCGCTGTCACTGAAATGTGCACAGGAAAATTTAGGGGTACGTCCACAGATTGCAGGTTTTGTCATACCGCTCGGTACGCAGCTCAATATGGATGGTACAGCTTTGTACGAAGCGGCGGCAGCGCTGTTTATTGCCAATTTAATGGGCTTGGATTTAAGTCTCGGTCAGCAATTGATTGTCTGTGCCACAGCGATGATTGCCTCGCTCGGTGCACCGGGTATTCCAAGTGCAGGGATGGTGACCATGATTATGGTTTTGCAGTCTGTTGGATTACCTGCCGAGGCGATTGCGATTTTATTACCCATTGACCGTTTATTGGATACGGTACGAACCGTGGTCAATGTGCAGGGCGATATGATGATCAGTGTGGTGGTTGATCGCCATACCAAAGATTTGAATGAGCCTGCACTGTCGAATTAAATCAATGTTTAACTAAAGATGCGGATTGTAGACCACCTCCCAAAGATGCCCGTCTAAGTCCTGAAAGTAGCCTGCATAACCGCCGTAAAAAGTGGGTTGTGCAGGCTTCACTGCTTTGGCGCCTGCTTGAGTCGCTTGCTGCATCAGGCGGTCGACTTCTGTAGGGCTATTACGTTATGTCCTAAAGACATTTGTGTGGCACAAAAAGTCGAGATTTTTAAGCCAGCGTCATGACTCAGACTATCTTGCGGCCAAAGTGCCAGTTTAAGCCCCTGTTGCAACTCAAAAAATGCCACTGCGCCATATTCAAATTCAGTCCCGATAACGCCTTGGCTGGGCAGCCCAAGCCCATAGTGGTAAAACTCAAATGAAGCGTGTAGATCTTTAACCGCAAGGGTAATCACCGTGATGTGTGCATGCATCATGCGTTCCTTTTTTGTTTTATAGTCTTTTAATTGGTACGCTCTATTTGCTCTATGAGCTTATTCATCAAATGTCTGTGATTTAATAGAGTTGTTTTTATAAAAGCGTCATAAAAAACTTTATAAAAAAGCACAAAAAAGCAGGGCGAACCCTGCTATTGATCAGTCGATTTATTTTTGAGTTTAAGCCACTTTAAGGGCAGCACGTTTTGCTGCCGGCGATTGATCAAGATAAACAATTGCATCTTCAGTTTTTGCTTCATGGACAGGGTCATACCATGGCATCAGATAGCCTAACTGCTGTGAAATGAGCCAAAGCGGATGTGGCAATAAACCATTATCTTTTTGTGCGATACGCGCCCATTCACGCCAAATCCAAGGTTTATAGACAGCAGGTTGAATGGAGTGATAGCGTGGGTCCTGTTGCATAATTTGTGCAGCGCCATCGACCCATAAACCGAGAACTGCCGCAATCACAATCACACTTTGATAATAACGTGCGATATAACTGCCACCGAGATGCCGGTATAAATCGAAGGCCACGGTTCGGTGTTCAATTTCTTCTGCACCATGCCATTTGACCAAATCCAGCATAGAGGCATCGGCGCCCAACTTTTCCCATTCGGTGTTATACAGCGCATATTTGCCCAAGACACAGGTCATGTGTTCGACGGTTGCCACAATCCCCAGACGGAACAAATCCCATTGATGGTTGAGTAATTTGGGTACGGTGAAACCAAGCGGCTGATCGGCCAGCAGTTTGCCAAACAGAAAATCCATGACATCTAGATTACGTTGAATCCCAATATTGCGTTGGCTTAAATATTCTTTATTGGCAGAGTTGTGCGCTTGCGCATGCATGGCTTCTTGGCGAATAAACGCTTGTACATCTTGTTTGAGTTTTTCATCGCTAATTTGCGGCAGCACTTTATTGTACAGGCGGCAAAACCAAAATTCGCCAGCCGGCAAAATCATATTAATTTCATTGATAAAATAACTAACAAAAGGCTGATTGGGCACCCAATCCACTTGGGTGTCTTGCCACTCAAATTTTACTTTACGCGGTTTAATTTTATATTCGATTGAAGAGCCAAGTTTTGAGTGTCTTAAACGGGAGAGTAGCTTCATGATCTGTCCTTGTTTTTCTATGATGTCGAGTGCATTGAACAAATTCAGTATCCAAAAAAAATCCTGCATTGTGATTAGCAATACAGGACATTTCATTATCATCACATGATACTTTTTGTCAGACAATCATTAGGATCATCGCATGAAGTGATTTATTTCTCTTGGGGTGGCGTTGCTTCTGCCTCCGTTGAGGTCATTTCTGTATCGATGTTCTCAGCGTCATCATCTAGATCATCATGCAAATCCATTTCAATATCATCTTCTGATGCTTCAGGAATGCTGTCGAGATCAAAGCTATTGGATTGTTCAAGGGTAAAGTTAAGACGACCTGCCATCACACTGGCCAATTCTTCTAAACCTTGCTTGTTTAGCGATGAGAACAATTGAATTGAGAAATTCAGCTTCATCTTTTTCAATGCCGCTTTCACTTCTTGTAGTGATTTAGACGCAGGGCCACGGTTGAGTTTATCCGATTTGGTTAACAGCACGTGCACAAATAATTTACGTGAATGCGCCCATTCCAGCATCATCACGTCAAAGTGTTGTAGTGGGTGGCGAATATCCATCAGTAAGACTAAACCTTGTAGGCTTTGACGGTGAATCAGATAATTTTCCAATTCTTTTTGCCACACGATTTTCATCGCTTCAGGTACAGCTGCATAACCATAGCCTGGTAAATCGACCAAACGCTGGTCAGGATTACCCAAACTAAAGAAGTTGATCATTTGCGTACGGCCTGGTTTTTTGGAGGCACGTGCCAATTGCTTTTGATTGGTTAAAGCATTAATTGCGCTGGATTTACCGGCATTAGAGCGACCAGCAAAGGCAATTTCGTAACCGGTATCTTCTACACACAGATTCAGTTTTGGCGCACTCATCAGGAATTCAGCTTTGCGTAGCCAGTTGAGTGAGCGAACAGCATATTCAGTAATGGCAGAGTCTACTTTTTTCTCATAAGTAATCTTTTGCTTCGGCGCATTGGCTGCTTTACTGTTTCGTGATTTTCCGCGGTGCTGATGCATAACCCAACTTCAATAACTGATTTACAAGCACGCATTATAAAGGAAGTCGAGCAGGCAAGCGAATTTTGTAGTGATAGAAATAGAATTAGAGATTAATCATCTGAATTGGGGAGTGGGTGGTGTATTTGGAGGAGGGCGGAGTGTTGAGGACATCACCTAAGCTATATTGGTCTAAGCTTTGGTAAAACTGTTCCATAGCTTGATCTAAAATGCCTTTCAAACCACAGTTGCTACGTAACACACACGGAGGTGTGTTGCATTCCACAATTGGGTTGTCGCGTTGTAAAATTCGAACCATTTCACCCAGTTGCAGTGTGAGGGCTTGAGGGTTGAGACGAATGCCACCGCCTTTACCACGAGTGGTAATCAGCCAGTTTTGCTTGGCCATGAAATGCACAATTTTGACCAGATGATTCTGTGACACATGCAGGTCTGCCGCAATTTCCGCAACGGTATAAGGCATCTCTTTCGGCTGAGCGATATACATCAGAACACGTAAGGCATAATCGGTAAATTTATTCAGCTGCATGATAATACTGTGAGTCTGGGAGAAATAAATAAGGGCTAGTCTAGCATAACTAAACTAACCCTTTGTATTTCAGGCTAATAGCTTAGTTAGTGTTTTACACCACCTGTGCCGAAAGCTTCGCTGTGAATATTGTTAGCAGGAATACCACGCGCAATTAAAGCTTTCTGTTGTTCAGCCATAAATGCCATTGGACCACAGAGGTAGTAATCGGCATTGATTGGTAACAGTGCGGTATCCATACTACCTAAATCTAGACGACCAGCAGTATCATAATCTTCACCTAACTTGTCATTGGCATGAGGGAACTCATACGCGGTAAAGGTGCTAAGACGTGGATATTTGGCTTCCAAATCCTGAATGTGTTTATGCATCGCATGCACTTGTTTGCTACGGCACGCATGGATAAAGGTTACAGGTTGTGGCATGTCTAAAGTGACCAGCTGATTGAGCATGGCAATCATTGGCGTTAGACCTACGCCTCCACTGATAAAGACATTGCGTTTTTGTGAGTCGATCAGGAAGAAGTTCCCTGTTGGAGCAGACACTTCGATTTCTGAACCGATATCCAAGCCATGTAGTGTATTCGATACCCAACCCGGAACCAAGTCACCTTTTTGGTCTTCACGTTTCACGGAGATACGTAAGTAGTTGTCTTGCGGGCTAGTCGACAGCGTATATTGACGTGGCTGTTTTAGACCTAGCTCATCGACCAATACACGTACTGAAATGTACTGACCTGCTTCATATTTTGGTAAATCGCCGCCATCAGAAGGCTCAAGGTAGAATGACGTGATTTCATCACTCTCAACCACTTTTTTCGCGATTTTGAAATTGCGCCAACCTAACCAGCTGCCTTTAGTCTGCTGATGTTGCTCATAAATCGCTTTTTCAGTGCTGATAAACAAATCTGCTAATTGTCCATATGCTGCCGCCCAAGCTGCAATCAGTGGATCTTCCATTGAAATGTTTAATACTTCGCTAATCGAGTGCAGCAGGTTTTCACCAACAATATTGTAGTCCGGCGCTTGAATATTCAGGCTCACATGTTTGTGCGCAATTAATTCTACAACCGGTAGAAGTACAGAAGGGTCTTCAATATTTTCAGCATAGGCCAATACCGCACCTGCCAAGGCTTGTGCCTGAGCGCCGCTGCGCTGGTGTCCCATGTTAAAGGTTTCTTTGAGGTCGGGATTATTGCCCAACATACGGTTATAGAAGTAACCAGTCAGCGCGACACCATTTTCACGTAGAACAGGAACAGTAGCTTTTACTAGGTCAATTTGCTGCGGAGTCATAGCTGATCTCTCATGGCTGTTATTTATAAGATGTATTTAAAATACATGTTTAAAGCTGTATGCGCAATACATGTTTTAGCAAAAACCATAAAAAAATTATGGAATATAAAAATATTCCATAATTTTGTACTTTTTGATTGGGCTTTTAGATTATTTTTTGCCGAAGAGAGAGCCTAGAAGTCCACGGACAATTTTCTGTCCAGTGGAACCACCAAGGCTACG
Source organism: Acinetobacter sp. (assembly GCF_050285345.1). GTDB lineage: Bacteria > Pseudomonadota > Gammaproteobacteria > Pseudomonadales > Moraxellaceae > Acinetobacter. The sequence goes on along the minus strand of NZ_JBLZXR010000117.1, from coordinate 3,816 downwards.
TGCAGCACTCTTGGCAAATGTACCGACCGTATTCTGAATCAGCTTTTCACGTTGTTTGACTGTGCGTTCAGCTTCTTTTTGTTGTTCGCGGGCAATACGTTCTTGTTCACGCGCTTGCTGTTTTTCTAAAGTGGCTTGCTGTTTGGCTAGGGCTTCCTGTTCCTTGGCTTGAGCCTTGTCCATTTCAGCTTGTTCGGCTTGTTGCTGACGTTCCTGTACTTTGTTTTGTAACAACTCAAAAGCACTATCACGGTCCACTGCATGATCGTAAACGCTATTCACAATACTTTGCTTCATCAAGGCCTTACGCTCATCCTGACTAATCGGGCTAAACGAAGAGTAGGGTGGCATCACCCAAGCACGCTCCACCATTTGCGGTGTGCCTTGTTCATCGAGACAGCTAATCAGCGCTTCTCCAACAGCAAGTTCAGTAATCGCTTGATCGACTTTAAAATCCGGATTGGCACGAAAAGTATCTGCCGCAGTTTTGACCGCTTTTTGATCTTTGGGGGTAAAGGCGCGTAGCGCATGTTGTACCCGGTTCCCGAGTTGTCCTAAAACACTTTCAGGTAAATCCAGTGGGTTTTGCGTAACAAAATAAATCCCCACACCTTTAGAGCGAATCAGACGCACCACCTGTTCAATTTTTTCCTGTAGCGCAGGACTGGCATTATCAAACAGTAAATGCGCTTCATCAAAGAAGAAGACCATTTTCGGTTTATCCATATCACCGACTTCCGGCAGACGTTCAAATAACTCCGACATCATCCATAGTAAGAACGTGGCATACAGTTTTGGTGTGTTCATCAGCTTATCGGCAGCCAATAAATTGATGTTGCCACGACCTTCGGCATCAGTTTGGATGAAATCCATAATGTCGAGGGCAGGCTCACCAAAGAATTGATCACCACCTTGATCGGCCAATGCCAATAGATTGCGTTGTATTGCGCCTAAACTTGCCGGTGAAAGATTGCCATATTCAGCTTTAAATTCGGCAGCATGTTCGCTGACATAGCTGATGAGTGCTTTAAGATCTTTAAAATCGAGCAGCAATAAACCTTGGTCATCTGCAATACGGAAGATCGCAGATAACACACCTTCTTGCGTATCATTCAGATTCAGCATCTGCGCCAGCAGCAGCGGGCCAATTTCAGAAATCGTGGTGCGAATCGGATGACCTTGTTCACCAAACAAATCCCAAAACACCACAGGAGATGCTGTAAAAGGCACGGCAGCAATATTTAAACTTTGTATACGTGCATCAAATTTGGTATTGCTTGCGCCAGCTTTGGCGAGGCTAGAGACATCGCCTTTGGCATCAGCTAAAAATACCGGCACACCAATGCGTGAAAAATTTTCTGCCAAAACTTTTAAGGTCACGGTTTTACCCGTGCCTGTTGCGCCAGCTATTAAGCCATGACGGTTGGCAAATTGAGAATGTAAAACCACGTCCTGTGTGGTGTCTTGGGTTTTCTTCGCAATAACAATTGGTGTGCCCATGGCTTGTCCTGTAATTATTCGAGTTGTGGTTGATTTAAATGTTGTAATGCGTTTTCTATATCTTGTATTAAGTCAGCAGGGTGCTCAAGTCCAATGCAGAATCGAACCAAAAGTCCTGCTTTGAGATGTGGGTGTTCTAGCACGCGCATATCTTTTAAGTTATATAGCATGACTAAGCTGACAGGACCACCCCAGCTAAAACCGAGTTTAAATAGCTTTAGTGCATCGCAGAAGGTACGAATATCTTGCAAGCTATATTGAGGGTCAAATATCACACTGACTAAGCCTGCACTGTGTTGTTGCGTGCAAATTTCTTTCCAGTGTTGATGCCCTGCAGAGCTTTCATCGGTGGGGTGTAGGACTTGGACAAATTGCTTTTGTTGCTTCAGCCAGTGGAGTAAGCTGAGCGCACTTTGCGATTGATGTTCATAGCGCATACGCATCGAGGCAAGGCTGCGCTGAACTTGTGCAGCATCATCGCCCGAAATGCTAATGCCTTGAATGGCATGGGTGCGGAACAGTTGGTGATGCAGCTTTTTATCACGCGTCACCACAGAACCCATCAAAATATCACCGCCGCCACTTGGGTATTTGGTCAGCGCATGTACCGTGATATCGACACTTAAATGTTCAGAACCAAAGTCAAAGGCATTAAATGCCAGTCCTGCTCCCCAAGTATTATCTAGTGCAGTCAGTATATTGTGTGCTTGGGCTTTTTTGACAAGCGCAGTTAAATCTGGAAATTCTAAGGTGACAGAGCCCGCTGCTTCGAGCCAAATTAACTTGGCTTTATCGGAAGGATTAAAGCTGCTGACATCGATCGGGTTATAGACCTGCACATCAATGCCATAACGTTTTTCCAGATTGCGCAAATGCTCCATGTTTGGACCATAAATATTGTCTGCGACCCAGACTTCGTCGCCTTGACTCAAAAAGCACGAATTCACTAAATTAATGGCCGACAAACCACTGGGCGCAAGCAGGCTGTACCTGCCACCTTCAATCTGTGCAATCTGATCGCCTAGAGTAAAGGTGGTTGGTGTGCCGTGCGTGCCATAACTATAGTCATAGTCATCGGTCCAATGGCGATTAAACAGCGCATCGGTATTCTCAAAAATAATGGTGGATGCACGAAACAAGGGAGGTTGAATAGTTGAAATGTATTGTGGAGCCTTTCTTGGTGCATGGATCAATTCTGTTTGTGGATTCTTTTTCACGGCTTAACTCAAAAATAATGGTTGATGACGGATATATCAAAAAGAATACGTTGAAATGAAATGAATTTCAGAAGATTTTGTCGAGAAGCATATTGGATCAGTTAAGTTGGCTTCATTTTTGCAAAAGCTTTATGAGAGCAAAAAATAATAGGGTTTAGCGTATGAAGTCGCATTTAAAGGTACATTATTTTCAGCATATTGCAGGTGAGGGATTTGGCAGTTGTTATGAATTTCTTAAGCAACACAACGCACAGATTACCGCAACCGAGTTCTTTGCTTTGCCTACAGATCAACCCTTGGATTTAGAAGCGTTACCACAGGTTGAGGATGTGGATTTGCTAATCATTATGGGTGGCACCATGAGTGTGAAGGATGAGATCAATTATCCATGGTTGAAAGTTGAAAAAAGATGGATACGTCGTTATTTGGCTTTCGCGAAACCTGCAATTGGACTGTGCTTGGGTGGACAACTAATTGCCAATGCCTTGGGTGCTACGGTTAGTCGTAACCCACAACAGGAGTTGGGGTGGACGACGGTTTATAGAGTGCCCCATGTGCCGCATGACTATTTTTACTTGCCGGAAGAATTTCAGGTGATGCAGTGGCATAGCGAAACGTTTGAAATTCCCAAAGGAGCTGTCTTGCTCGCGGAAAATGAAGTCTGTCGTAATCAGATGTATCAAATTGGCACCAATGTCTTGGGCTTTCAATTTCATCCTGAAATTACCCCCAAAGTGCTAGAGATGTTCCTTGAAAAGGATGAAGAGGTTGCGAACTTTTCAGGCCATCATGTACAGCAGGTGAATGTATTGCGAAAAAGCGAAAGCAGTAAATTTATTCAAGGAAATCAAATATTAAATCAAGCTATTGAGTATGTATTGAGAAAAAAGCCTGTCGATTAAAACTTAAACAGTTGATCTTTCGTGAAAAATGAAAAATACACGAAAAACCGTAAAAGAGATTTGCTTATGCAATAAACAGTAGCTATAATGGGCGACCCTTTAATGAAAGGGGGTTAACTGCGAATAAAGTAGTTAACATCGTGACAGTCGCGGCATCGATCGTGACCTTAGTGATATTTCACTGCTCTTGACACTTG
>NZ_JBLZXR010000116.1:0-16452 GCF_050285345.1 Acinetobacter sp. | reverse complement strand
TCCATGTCGTATGGCTTACGCCAGTCGCTTATATCCTCGTGCTGAACCACGAGGTTTTACGCTCCAAGTGATAAAAATTCCAACCTTCCATGATCCAAATTGAATCAAAACTTCCTGCTCAAGGCGTGACGATTTTTAGCGTCATGAGTGCGATGGCACAGCGCCTAAATGCCCTGAATCTTTCTCAAGGTTTTCCTGATTTTCCTGCACCACCAGCGTTACTTGATGCACTGTGTCAGGCCACGCAGCATGGGTTTAATCAATATGCGCCCGGTGATGGCCTACTCAGTTTACGTGAGCAATTGGTTAAGCTCTTTGTGCAGCGCGATCAAATTCCCATTGATCCTTTGACTGAAGTAACGATCACACCCGGTGCAACCATTGGGATTTTCAGCGCGATTCAGGCGGTGGTTCAGGCTGGTGATGAAGTGATTATTTTTGATCCCAGTTATGATAGTTATGCGCCAAGTGTGAAATTGGTCGGTGCAAAACCGATCCATATTCCGCTCAATTCAACAACGTTTGCGGTGGACTGGAATCGGGTAGAACAGGTCATCAATGAAAAAACCCGCATGGTCATTGTCAATACACCACACAACCCAAGCGGTGCAGTGTGGAGCCGTGAAGATTGGTTGACGTTAATTCAACTGATTCAAAATAAAAATACTGTGGTGCTGTCGGATGAAGTCTATGAACATCTGATTTATGACGGTCGCCAGCATCTTTCTGCACTGTCTTTTCCGGAACTACGTGAACGTAGTTTTGTGGTCGGCTCTTTTGGTAAAACTTTTCATGTCACTGGCTGGAAAACCGGTTATTGCATTGCAGCACCTGCCTTGATGCAAGTGTTCCGTCAGATTTATCAGTTTGCCAATTTTTGTGGCGTGACTCCGGTACAAGTGGCTTTGGCTAATTTTATGACCGAGCATCCAGAACATATTGCAGAACTTTCAGCATTTTACCAAGCCAAACGTGACCGCTTTCATCAAGGTATTTCTCAGTCTCGGTTTGGCGTGATTCCTTCTGCCGGCACCTATTTTCAAAATCTCGATTATCGTCATATTCGCCCTGATTTAAACGATGTCGATATGTGCCAACTCCTCGCAGAACAGCATAAAATTGTCGCGATTCCAGTTTCGGTGTTTTATCAAGATCCACCAAAAGATTTACGTTTATTACGTTTTTGTTTTGCCAAACAAGATACAACGCTAGATCGTGCTGCTGAAATTTTATCGGCAGTCTAAATCTTCGGAATTTCAGACCATTCGTGTAGAAAAAATGAAGCCTTAGTTACTTAAAAACTCAGGCTTTTTTATCTCTAAGCATGCTAGTGTTAGCAAGAGCCGAAAATGATAAAAATATCACCTACAGGATATTCTGATGTCGAAGCAGCAATCTCTCATTACGCAACAAAATCTCTGGAAAACCTTCTTGGTTTTTCTGTTGCCGTTGATTGCGACCAATATTTTACAAAACTTATCGGGGACGATTAACACGGTATTTGTCGGCCAAATGTTGGGGGTACATGCGATTGCGGCTGTGGCGGTATTTTTTCCGATTTTGTTCTGTCTCATGGCTTTTGTGATTGGTTTATCGGCAGGCGCAACGGTACTGGTTGGACAAGCATGGGGCGCTCAGAACCTTGAAAAAGTCCGTACCGTCGTCGGTTCCACCTTATTTATGACCCTGATTGGCGGAAGCGTGATTGCCTTTTTAGGAGTGATCTTTGCCAAGCCGATTTTATTGGCGCTCGGTACCGGCCCTGAGGTGATGCACTTATCTTTGCCTTATGTACAATGGATGCTTGCAGGAAGTCCGCTATTATTTATCTATATTATTTACACTTCGATTCTGCGTGGTGTCGGCGATAGTACCACCCCACTGATTGCGTCAGGCATGACCATTGGGACAGGGCTGATCATCACTCCGATTTTGATTGCAGGAAAATTTGGTTTTCCACAAATGGGGATTATCGCTCCAGCAATTGCCACCCATATCGGTTTCTGCATCGCTTTAATTTTCCTGTATTTTTATTTAAATAAGAAAAATCATCCCCTAAAACCTGATCTTGAATTACTGCGTCATATTCGGCATCAGCATGATTTGAGTAAAATTATTTTACGACTCGGCATCCCAACAGGAATCCAGATGGTGACCACCTCGGTTGCAGGTTTGGTGATTGTCGGTTTGGTCAATCGTCATGGCGCCGATGCCACAGCGGCTTATGGTGCAGTCAATCAGGTCTTGAACTATATACAATTTCCAGCATTATCGATTGCCATTGCAGCCTCTATTTTTGCAGCACAAGCGATTGGTGCAGGAAAGTCTGAGTTATTGAATAAAGTGAAACGTACCGCTTTAGGTATGAATATCATGATTACCGGAACATTGGTCGCTTTGGGTTATCTGTTCTCGAAATATTTAATGGCATTATTTATTACCGATCCCAACGTGGTGATGCTAGGTCAAGAGCTACTGTTTATTGTGTTGTGGTCAATTCTATTCTTCGGTGCAAGTGCAATTTTTGCTTCGATTATGCGGGCCAGTGGTACCGTAACTGTACCAATGATGATCAACATTTTCGCCATTCTACTGATTGAAGTCCCTTGTGCCTATTTATTTAGCGAATGGTGGGGCTTAAAAGGTATTTGGTATGCTTATGCTTTGGCTTTTGTCAGCCTCTGTGTCTTGCAAGGGCTGTACTATCAGTTTGTGTGGAAAAAGAAAGCCATCAAAGCCTTGTTATAGACAGCGACAATACTTGGCTGATCATTTTTTGGAACTGTTCATCGCAATAAACGCATAGGTTTTAAATCACATAGCGATACAAACCACATCATTTCTGAGTTTTTATGTTGCATAAAAAAGCCCGCGATCTGCGGGCTTTGGACTTAAAAAATTGAGATATTACTGACCAAATTTTGTCGCCATCGCTGTCAGCTTTTGATAGCCTGTTGGCAAGAAGCGTTGAATTAAATCAATAACTTTCGCATCATTCCCAATCAAAAGACGACGTTTGTCTTTTTGCACCGCCTCAATAATTTGACGTGCAGCTTCCTCTGGTGGGCAACGCAGAAATTTATTAAAAGACTGTGCTGATTTCTGTGGATTCATACCCAAGCTTTTCAAGCTGTCATTCATTTTTGCAGCATTGGCAATATTGGTACGAATGCCACCCGGATGAACACACAGCGCACTCACGCCACAGTTTTCAATGTCGAGTTCTTGACGTAAAGATTCAGTAAAACCACGCACGGCAAATTTGGTCGCATTATAAGCCGACTGTGTTGGCTGCGCCGTTAAACCAAACAAACTGGAAATATTAATAATATGCCCTTCACCACTTTGCTTAATGTATGGCAAAAATTCTTTGGTACCATACACTACACCCCAGAAGTTAATATTGACAATCCATTCCAGTTCTTCGTAGCTTGCACCTTCCACCGTCGTGCCCAAAGCCACCCCGGCATTGTTAAAGATCATGTTCACTGAACCATGATCTTTGACTGTTTGCGCTGCCCAAGCTTTCATAGCCGCAAGATCAGATACATCGAGTTTCTGTGTAGTCACACGGACATTCTGTGCTTTGACTAAGTCTGCTGTAGCAGCCAGACCTTGTTCATTGACATCGCTCAGCGACAGATGACACCCCTGTTTTGCCAATAATACCGCCAATTGCTGACCGATCCCCGAACCCGCACCAGTAATGGCAGCCACTTTATTTTTGAAATTTTTCATGCTGATTCCTTTTTCTTTATGCTGCCCATCGCATCTGGATTGTGATCAAAAACGCAAAGATGTGCAGTGCTTGGCATTAATATAGTTTTGACAATTTATATTGTCAATGTCATCTTAGGACGGATGATATGTCACATTGAACAAGGTTTAAACATAGGTTTGGGCTGAATTTATTGCTAAGATAGCCACACATTCTGACTGATTTCAGCGTATATTTTCATGACCGATGCAACTCCCTCTACAGAACAACAACAGGCCAAAAATGTGAAAGAACGTCAATTTAAAGGACTTTCACTCAGCGAGCGCAAGCAGGCGCGCCGTGAAAAACTGATTGAAGCTGGGATTGAAGCCTATGGGAGTCATGGTTTTTTCTCTGTGACAGTGAAAGATATTTGTCAAGAAGCAAAACTGACTGAGCGCTATTTCTATGAATCTTTTAAGAAAAGTGAACAGCTATTTCAAACCATTTTTTTAAAACTGATTGATGAGTTACAGCAAAATGTCATGCAAGCCATTATGCAGGCATCGACTGATCCGAAAAAAATGATTGAAGCCGGTTTGATTGCCCTCCTGATGACTTTAAAAAATAATCCCCGTATGGCACGGATTATTTATATTGATGCCATGCTGGTTCAGGAGCTACATAATCAGGCCACTATTCATGAAACCATGTCACGCTTCGACCGTATGATTCATGCCTTTGTTATGTTGATGATGCCGAATATTGACCGTTCTGAGCGTGAAATTTCGATGATTGCCACTGGATTAAATGGTTACGTTACTCAAATCGCCATTCGTTGGGTCATGAGTGACTATAAACAACCGATGGAAGAAGTGCTGTCTTCCTGTAGCGCGGTATTTTTGGCATTGCTCGAAGTGTTTTCTAAAAAAGCACCTCAGCAAGCTCAAAATGAGCGCAAAAAATAAAGAATTGAGCGCATAAGATGACATTTACATTTCTGCATAAACATTTTTGTATGACGACCCAATGATGCAAAACCCGTATTCTTGCAGCTTTGCGCCCTTAATTTGTCACAATTTCTTTCTAAAGCACAGTGAAAGACCACTTTTGCAATGATACTGTCATAATTAATCTTTGTAATAAGCCTGTCATAAATATAAAACGGTCCACCGTTTACATGAAATAGGGTATTGCGCTGTGAAAGATGACTATATTTTAATCGTCGACGACGAACTCCCGATTCGGGAAATGATCCACACTTCGCTGGATATGGCTGGTTTTCAATGTCAGCAAGCGGAAGATGCGAAACAAGCACATCAAATGATTGTGGACCAGCGCCCTGCCTTGGTATTACTTGATTGGATGATGCCCGGTGGTGTGAGCGGTGTCGATTTATGTCGCCGTTTAAAACGAGACGAAAACCTTTCTGAAATTCCAGTGATCATGTTGACTGCTCGCGGAGAAGAAGACCACAAAGTGCAAGGTCTCGACGCTGGGGCAGATGACTACATGACCAAACCTTTTTCCACCCGTGAGTTGGTGTCTCGAATTAAAGCGGTACTGCGCCGTTCTAATGCCTTAGGTGGTGAAAAGACCATCGATGCCAATGGCTTAGTCCTTGATCCTGTTAGTCAACGCGTTAGCTTTGAAAATTCTATTTTGGAAATGGGTCCAACAGAATACCGTCTGTTAGCCTTTTTCATGACGCATCCTGAACGGGCTTATACGCGCGCACAATTACTTGATCAAGTTTGGGGCGGAAACGTGTATATTGAAGACCGCACCATTGATGTACATATTCGTCGTTTGCGTAAAGTGTTAGAACCTTTTAATGCTGACCGCTATGTACAAACCGTTCGAGGTACAGGTTACCGTTTCTCGACCCGTGCAGATGCCGTATTGGGTTAATTATTAGGTCTTTAATTTTATATGTACGAACCTTATCCCGTCCCTGAACTTGCCAATGAACACCAAAAGTTCCGTTACAGCAGTTTATGGACCTTTGCCAAGCAGGATTTAAGACTGTTAGCGTTTTTCCTGCTCATTGCGGCATTGATTGGTTTTGGGATTGGATATTTATGGATCTGCATTTTTATTGCCTGTGCGGTATTTTTTGCCCTGCAGCTGCGTTCCCTGTATTTGGTGAATGAATGGATTTCGAACCGACCTTACGATGTTCCGCCAAATCTTGATGGTATTTGGGGCGCATTACTGTTCAATGTCTACCGTGCACAGCGTCAAGAACGGATTGTGCAAGCCGAAATGGTGGGTCTCATCGACCGAGCTCAATCCTCTTTGGTGGCCTTGGCCGAAGCGGTGGTATTAATTGACGAATTACATCAAATTGAATGGTGGAATCCTGCCGCTGAAAAACTCCTCGGAATTCAACAATTAGATCAGGGCCGCAACATTTTGAGTATTTTGCGTCAGCCCAATTTTATTGAGTATTTTAACAATATTGATTTGGCGCCCGATGGCTTAAAAATGAAATCCTCTGTGCTCGAAGACCATTATGTTCAAGTCAAACTGACTCGTTTTGGTCGTGAAAGTCATTTACTGGTCGCGTATGATGTCACCCGTATGCACAACCTTGAACAAATGCGTAAAGACTTTGTGGACAATATTTCACATGAATTACGCACCCCATTGACGGTACTCAGCGGTTATATCGAAACCTTTACCGACCAAGAAGACCTGAATCCGCGTTGGAAACGTGCCTTTGACCAAATGCAGTCACAAACACGGCGTATGAATGCTTTGGTGAATGATTTATTGTTGTTATCCCGTTTAGAAAATGACAAAAAAGTCGCTAAAAATCAGATCATTGAAATGCCAAGTCTGATGAACCAACTGTATGATGATGCACATGCCTACAATGTCGATTATGGCCATACGCTAAATTTGGAAATTGACAGCCATTGCGACTTGATTGGTTCAGATATGGAATTGGCCAGTGCCTTTAGCAACTTGATTACCAATGCGATTAAATACACCCCGAAAGGTGGAACCGTGACCATCGGCTGGCATGATGATGGAACGCATGGCTACTTTACCGTTGAAGACACTGGCATCGGGATTGACCCGAAACATTTACCTCGACTGACTGAACGTTTTTATCGTGTTGATAGTGCACGTAGCCGCCAAACGGGTGGAACAGGTTTAGGTCTGGCAATTGTAAAACATGTGTTGATGCAACATCAGGCCTATTTAGAAGTGGAGTCTAAAGAGAATCGTGGCTCGATCTTTAAAGTGGTTTTCCCGAAAGAACGCCTCTATCACGTCAGCTAAGTTGTGTTCATTTCACCCAATACTGTGTTTTAAGTTCTTATTCCTTCTGAATTGAGAAATACTTTAATCTCACAGATTTTATTCTTTTCTATTTTCAAAGTGATTCAGTTTTATAGGGCACTGACCGTGCTCTGGTTTTTAATGGTATTACCTACACCTCAAAACCAGAATTTTTATAACTTTTTCTGTTTAAACCAGTACGGTCTTGATCTCTACACTACGCAATAACGTTTTGGTCACTGGGGTTTTTTCACAAATCGCGAGGACTTTTTGCTGTAATTCAGCCTCCAAAGGTGTTTGAAAATGCAAACGTCGTTCCATCCACTCTTCCCCTTCACGATTGGCACAAAACTCCGCTTCGACACTGAACTCACCAAAATTGATGTGCTTATGCGCTGCATACATCCGCAAAGTGATCATGCTACAAGAAATGAGCGCTGAGCAGAGTAAATCATAAGGTGCAGGACCAAGGTCTCCACCACCAAAGGATTCTGGTTTATCGGTGATGAGCTGATGTTTGCCCGTTTGGATGTCACCTGACCAAGATGCTGTACGTGTTTGGACTTTCGCAGTAGCGACAATACCCATTTTAAAATTTCCTTTTATTGTTTTATGCCTTGCGTACTTAAAATCCTCAAGTACGCAGTATTTCAATTTCACGTTGATTGAAACAAAAGCATAGAGATGTGCTTAAAAATTAACGTGATGGACGCATTTTTTCTGGGAACGTCGGCGCCTCTAATCGTGGCCCTTCATAATCAGGAATTGAACCAAAACGCTCGTCCTGATTAATCCATTGTTCACGTGCAATGCGTAGCTCTTCTTGGCTACGTCCAACAAAGTTCCACCACAATAAAATTGGTGACTCAAATGGCTCACCTCCCAGCAGTAAGACTCGGCTCCCCGCATGAATATCAACTTTGACTTGCGTCAGCCCCGGCTCTAATACCACCATATTATCGTCATTCAGCTCATGCCCATTGACCGTTGCTGTGCCTTCTAAAACCATAAAGCCATATTCGAATTTAGGATTCAACGGTAAGATTGAGCTACAACTTTCTGTTGCAGATAAATCAATCCCCAATAATTCACTGTGAACTTGCACGGGTGAACGTGTTGCTAAAAACTCACCGACCAATACCGTAAAATCAATGCCATCTTGGCTGACCACGGGCAATTCTGGGTAATGATCAAATTGTGGCGCCATATTAATTTTGTCATCTGGCAGTGCAATCCACAGCTGAGCGGCATGCATTTGTGTCTCGGTTTCAGGCGCAACTTCAGTATGGGAAATACCGTAACCCGCTGTCATCAAATTCACCTGTTTTGGCTGAATTAACTGATGCGTTCCCAGACTATCGGTATGCATCATGGTGCCATCAATCATCCACGTAAAAGTCTGCAACCCCATATGCGGATGTGGGCCAACATCCAGACCATCGCCTTGTGGAAAATGCACAGGGCCAGCATGATCAAGGAAGCACCATGCACCAATCATACGTTTATGGCGACTCGGTAAAGCACGTTTAATGACCGTACCTTGACCAATCTCTGCACTACGCAGCGGAAATTCCTGAATAAACTGGTTGATGTATTTTTCGCAATCGTCTGAATAGGATAATTCTGTGTAATTGGTGTTGGTCATATCACTTCCCTAAATTTGGCTAACCCGATTTTACGCGGCTATTGCTGTCAATTTTTTCCATTATATCCGCATATTTTTAATCATCTTAGGCTGTAATTAATACGCTGAATCACAGCAATAGAACAATAACTTTTTTGTTGCCTAATATGACATATCTCATTCATCAAAGCACATGGAGGATGCATAAGTTGAATACGGTTTTTCTAGTCGCCGATTTCGCAGTTTTAGGTCATATATATCCATAAAAATACGTTGTACTGAGCCTGCTTTATAGCAAAAAAATACCTGTGAAATTCAAAAATGGCTGAATTCTGGCAAAAAATTGTGAACGATAATCGTGTGATTCACTTGATAGCTTATGTGCTTTATCAAATAAAAGCTGCTAAATAATTTAATTTCAATATATAAAACAGCATGTTAAAAACATATCTCGTAACATTCATTTAATGCTTTTTAACGCTTAATTCTCAATATACCTATTTTCAGGTAGATCATTCTGACGACTTTTTATCCATAATTTTTTTAAGCGTATTTTGTTACTGGAGAAAGGTCATGTCGGTTGATGTGCGAATGAGTTCCCGAACTGATTCGTCTGTTCACAAGGATGTTGAAAATCAATCACATATGTTGAAGTTGTCTGAATGTGATCTTGCAAATCGTGTTGAGATTGAACAAGCACTTGCAGACCCTTATGCGCGTATCCCCACCCAGTTTAGAAGTTATTTTCTAAAGCATCAGTATACGCATCAACTGCCTTATCTACGCCAAGTCAATTACATTGCGCAAATTACCTTTCTGCTGTACTTCTTCGCCGATATGCTAATCATTCCTGACATGTTTTTTTGGTCAGGTCTGTCTCGTGTAACAATGATTATCATTGCATTAGTCGTTTGTTTTTATTTATTTAGAAACAAACAAGACATCCGCATCTTAGACATGATTTTACCGATTGGAACGGTCTGCTGCACAGCGATCTGGATTGGTTTATTGTTGGCATCAAATAGCCCATTGGTCAGTTCCTATATTTATGGTGCAGCGATTTTTATCTTGATCGCCAATATTTCGGTGCAAACGCAATTTAAACCTGCGCTTTATTGTTCAGGTTTCATTACTCTTCTGGTCTATTTTGCGGTAATACACATCTTGGCTTGGCAACAGGCGCTGATTTTTGTGGTGGTTTCTATCCCTGTTTGGATGATCAGCCTACACATGAGTTGGAATAATACACTCAATGCACGTCGGTATTTTTTACGCACCTTGTTAGATGACTGGAATATGCATACGCTTAAAAATCTAGCACATACAGATGAATTAACTCAACTCTATAACCGCCGTCAGTTTGTTCAGTTGGCAGAACATCGCATTCATGAATGGCCAACGCCCGCAAGTACTTGCTTACTGATGTTTGATGTCGATCATTTTAAAAAGATCAATGATAGTTATGGGCATGATGTGGGCGACCAAGTCTTACAACTGATTGCTGAAACAACGCGTAAAGAAATGCGCCACAAAGATGTGTTGGCACGTTTTGGTGGCGAAGAATTTATTGTGCTACTTTCTGAGACACAGATTCAGGATGCTATGCTGATTGCGGAACGGATTCGCTTAAGTATTCAAAAACAAATGTTACTTGATCACTCGCATCATCAAATTCACTTCACCGTATCGATTGGAGTCTCCCAGTTAAAATCACATACGCAAAATTTAAATGAATTGATTAAACAAGCCGATATTGCGCTTTATCGGGCGAAAGAAAATGGGCGAAATCGTGTTGAGCGTTATGATCCAACGATGAAACCAAAAAGGAAAACCACCAAAGCATGGAAGTCATTTACACATAAAACTAAAGGTGAATCAAAACTCGAAAATCAAAATGATCCATCATGGTCGATTGTTTATAAATAAAATATTTAGACAATAAAAAAGAGCGCAAAAGCGCTCTTTTTTTGAATAATTCTACATGCCCAAACGGCCACGCGCATATTGCGCAAAACTGGCCAAACAACTGTACTACTTGAAATCCCAGTCTGGCGCAGGCATAGCCTTTGCCGTAATTTAGGCAAGAAGCTTGGCTTCTTAAAATCCCAAACTGCCGCAAGCGTAGCTCTTGGCGTAATTTAGGCGGACAGCAGTGCTGTCCGAAATCCCTAAATTACTCCCATTCAATCGTAGCTGGTGGCTTAGATGACACGTCATAAACTACACGAGAAACTTCTGCAATTTCGTTCATGATACGAGTCGAAATTTTATCTACAAGATCATAAGGAAGGTGTGCAAAACGTGCAGTCATAAAATCCACAGTTTCAACAGCACGCAGTGCAATGACCCATGCATAACGGCGACCATCACCGACTACACCTACAGATTTCACTGGTTGGAACACTGCAAATGCTTGCGCAGTTTTGTCATACCAACCGCTTGCGCGAAGTTCTTGCATAAAGATGTCATCTGCTAGACGAAGGATGTCTGCATATTCTTTTTTCACTTCACCCAAAATACGTACACCTAGACCCGGACCTGGGAATGGATGACGGTAAAGCATTTCGTGCGGAAGACCTAAAGTTGTACCTAAACGGCGTACTTCATCTTTAAACAAGTCACGGATTGGCTCAACCAATTCAAACGCTAAATCTTCTGGTAAACCACCCACATTGTGGTGTGATTTAATCACGTGTGCTTTACCTTGTTTACTTGCCGCAGACTCAATCACGTCTGGGTAAATCGTACCTTGAGCAAGGAAGTTTACGCCATCTAATTTACGTGCTTCTTCAGCAAACACTTCAATGAATTCACGGCCGATGATTTTACGTTTTTTCTCAGGATCAACTTCACCTGCAAGCGCAGTGAGGAAACGATTTTCAGCGTCAGCACGGATTACACGGATCCCCATGTTTTTCGCAAACATATCCATCACTTGCTCACCTTCGTTCAAACGAAGTAAGCCGTTATCAACAAATACGCACGTCAATTGATCACCGATTGCACGGTGTAAAAGCGCTGCAACAACTGATGAATCGACACCGCCAGAAAGACCAAGCAATACTTTTTCATCACCGATTTGTTCACGTAATTGTTGTACGCGAAGATCGATAATATTTTCAGAGTTCCACAAGTTACGGCAACCACATACGCCGTGAACAAAGTTAGACAGTAATTCAGCACCTTTTGCAGTGTGTGTTACTTCTGGGTGGAACTGAATACCGTAGAAACGACGTTTCTCATCAGACACCATTGCCACTGGACAGCTTGGTGTGCTTGCGGTGATTTGGAAACCTTCTGGAATTTGAGTCACTTTATCGCCATGACTCATCCAAACTTTTAACTGATCTTTAGTATCTTCAAGGTCACCAATTAAAGCATCACGAACTTTAATATCAACTTCTGCATAACCAAATTCATGTACAGTACCCGGCGCTACTTTACCACCAAGTTGTTCTGACATGGTTTGTAGACCATAGCAAATCCCTAAAACAGGTACACCGAGTTCAAATACAATTTGCGGTGCGCGTGGACTACCTTCTTCATGAACACTTTCTGGACCACCTGAAAGAATGATCCCGTTTGGGTTAAATGCACGAATGTCTTCTTCAGACATATCAAATGCGTACATTTCTGAATAAACACCAGCTTCACGTACACGACGTGCAATAAGCTGGCTATATTGAGAACCGAAATCCAAAATCAGGATACGGTCTTCAGTAATTTGGGTATTGGTAGTCATGGCAAACAACTATGCAGGCAACGAATATAAGCGCGGTATTCTAGCATTTTTCTTGGGCTTTCGCACACTATTCGGACAGGGCCCAAAACCAACGCATTATCAGACGATTTATCCATATCCATCATCCCATATACGCCACGATCATTTTGGAAATTAATTACGTTTTTATACTGACTTTAATGACATGGGCTGATAGCATCTGAGCACCTTTTTACGCATTTAAGACTCATGGAACTGATTGATTTTATATTACATGTTGATGAACATTTACTCGAGTTCATTACCAATTATGGCGTATGGATTTATGCAATTCTGTTCCTGATTATTTTTGTAGAAACCGGTTTAGTGGTAATGCCTTTTCTTCCCGGTGATAGCCTACTCTTTGCCGCGGGTGCATTGGCTGCATCGACAGGCGCAATGAATCCTTGGGTATTGGTGATTTTGCTGTTCATTGCCGCTGTTTTAGGCGACACCTTGAATTACCACATTGGTAAATATATCGGGCCACGTGTGTTTGAAATCGAATCGCGCTTTATTAATCGTCAGCATCTCGTCAACACACAAAAATTCTTTGAAAAACATGGTGGTAAAACCATTATTTT
Source organism: Acinetobacter sp. (assembly GCF_050285345.1). Taxonomy (GTDB): domain Bacteria; phylum Pseudomonadota; class Gammaproteobacteria; order Pseudomonadales; family Moraxellaceae; genus Acinetobacter. Next base: position 3,496 of record NZ_JBLZXR010000116.1, on the reverse strand, counting down.
TGCACGCTTTATTCCTTTTGCTCGTACCTTTGCACCTTTTGTCGCGGGTGCAGGCAGCATGAATTATAAGTTTTTTCTGACTTATAATATGATTGGTGCGATTTGCTGGGTCGGCTCATTTATTGCCTTGGGCTATTTATTTGGCAACATGCCGATTGTAAAAGATAATTTTACCCATCTGATTTTCGGCATTATTATCATCAGTGTCTTGCCGGGTATCATTGGCTTTATTCGTGCCAAGCTGAAAAAGTCATAAATTATAAGTGGTAATTTGAATTTAAGAGAAAAACCGGAATACCACTGGAAACATACATAGAATCAAAATTAAAGCCGATCCTTTACACAAGAGGTCGGCTTTAATTTTTGGGATCTTCCCCGATAAAATGGCGCGACCAAAAGACATCCACAATAAGGCAACTGGGAATAGCACCAAGCTAAATGTAGCAAAAACAGAGACAAAGTTCAGCGGTGTTTCCCAAGCTTCATAGGGAAAAATTCCTGCCGCAAACAAGAGTGCTTTGGGATTTTTTAATGACGCGATAAAGAGTTCACGCGGTTGAATCGAAGGGTGTTTTTGATTGTACTGCTGCAAATGCGTAGACTTCCACAAATGAAAAGCTAACCACAGCACATAGACAATACTAAGAAAATGTAGGAGATGAATCAGGTTTGGCCATACCGGCGCACTTAAATGAATAATCAGCGCCCACAAATTAATGGCATAAAAATACCCCAATAATTCGGCAGGAATCAGCTTCGCGGTTTGCGCAATGCCTTGTTGGTGTGCAGAGCTCGCCAATAATGCATTGGATGGACCCGGAATCATCAGCACCGCCATCATCGCAAATACAAATAGCCAACTCTCAATCATATAAACCTGTTCAACTTTATTAAAGCGCACACCTTATCCGAAAATAATTTGTAAAAACAAGTACGCTTGAGGTCAGATAAAAATTTAATCCTCCTGCAATAGATCATTGAGCATCAATGTCTTAGCTCGACTTCATGCTAATAAATTAGCGCTTCTATTTTTATTTTTCAGAGACTTAGATCTTTAAAATGATGACAGTTTGATGACCAATATATTAAAAAAATGTCAGCACACCCTTGGTCTGCTGACATTTTTTATTACATTTTTCTTAGGCAGGTTGCTCTAGCTACTGCTTAAATAATATTCACTTATTTTGCTTGCGTTGCCGAATTTGCTCTGACAATAATTGGGCAGCCTTTGAATTTTGCCGCTTGAACAATTGCCTCTTGCTCACCTAAAACACGGGCAAGTTCAGTACGTTTGGTATTTGAAGATTGTCCCATATTGACTGAAATACTCGGACCAATGCCCCAACCGCCACGACTACCCCAGCCACCACCAAGCCCCACACCAACCCCCATACCAGTACGTTTTGGAGTTTCCACACCATTTTCAATATACTGATGGATACGGTTATATTCACTTTGTAATTGCTGACAGCTTAAAGACTGATACTGAGTCGGTGAAACATATGCAGGTTTTGGTGTGCTGGCACATGCGCCCAGTAAAAGCGTACTGAGGGCAACGAGACCCATTTGATATGTTTTCATAAATTTCTCGATACTACTTTTGCTCAATTTCATTGAACAATGATTGATAGGCTTGCGTCAATTTATGATCTGCAGCCAAATGGATTAACGGTAAATTTTTATGATGCGATTCTTTCATCAATACCGACGGTGGCAGCATACTTTCTAACACCGGCAAGCCTTCGTCTTTCAACTGTTGCACCACTTCACGCGGCAGTTTGGCTTGGGCTTGAAACTGATTGACCACAATGCCTTCAATTTCGAGACGGTCATTATGATCGTCCTGCGTTTCCAGTACATTTTCAATCAAGGTCTGTAAGGCACGTTTAGAAAACACATCACAGTCAAATGGAATAAGTACGCGATTGGCCGCAATCAAGGCAGAAAGCGTAAAGAAATTAAAAGCAGGTGGCGTATCGATAAAAATACGATCATACTGCCCCATCATCTGCTGCAAGGCATCACGTAATTTATAAATTTTATGTTTAGATTCCAACGCATGCGCCAAAGCGCCTAAATTCGGACTAGCAGGAATCACATCTAAGTTTTTAAAGGGTGAAGCATGGACATAACTTTCCAGACCCTTACTACGATTTTTAAGAATCGAACCAATGGCATTACCCAATAGCCCTTTACTTTGCTGAGTCCCCAACACCTCTTCAAAATAGTTTTCAATATTTGGTTCTAACGCAGGTTTATCGGCAGAATACGTTGCATCATCCCCCAACAAATATTGGCTTGAATTGGCCTGTGGATCGAGATCGATCACTAAGGTTTTCAAGCCTTGATGTGCACTCATTGCCGCAAGATTCACGGTAATACTCGATTTACCAACACCACCTTTTTGGTTAAACACTACACGCGTTTGCATTCAAAACCCTCTAATCTTTGTATTTTTCTACTCAGGCCCTGAAAAGTGGCCAGTTGGATAAATGCGTTATCCAAAAACTGGTTTGATTATAACCAATGTCATGATGAAAATAAGCGCAACTGTTGCAATAAATAAACCGGCACGGCGCTGGCCTAGCAAAATACTGTCGTCTTTTTTATAAGCTTTAGATAAAGAAGATAATAAAACTAAAAACAGGACAATTTTGGCATAGAACCATGGCTGTACATCAAAGTTTTTCATATACAACAGAATCAGGCCTGTAAGCGCAATCAGCGTCATCGAACCATGTTGTAAAGCCACAAATAATTTACGCCCCTTCGGGTTGGGTAAATTGCCTTCTGTACCTTTAAACAAAGTCAACGCACGAATCAAAATGGCGAAGCAACCAAGTGCAACGCCACACATATGAATAATTTTAATCAGTAATTGAGTTTCCATGGGTCACCTTATGACGATTTAGGTGCATGGGCACATTCAGGGCTTGATGTATCTTGGCCTTTCCATTCTTCAGGTAAAAATGCATGGATTGCTAAGGCATGAATTTGGCCTGGGCTAAGTAAATCGCCAGCAACGGCATACACTTTTTGGTGACGTTGCACTAAACGCAAGCCTGTAAATGCGTCACTAACAATCACCGCTTTAAAATGTGATTCTTTACCCGGGAAATAGCCGCCATGCCCTGCAGACTCATTGACCACTTCCAAATGAGTTGGCGCTAAAGTTTGTAAACGCTCGATTAATTGCTGTTCTAGACTCAAAATACTTCTCCCAAATCAAAAAACTTCACTTGCGTTTAGTATAACTGGTAATTGCCCAAGTTCCTGTGTCTCAGTCAGGTTTAAATACGCAGGATTCACTTTCAAATGGCTTATTTTCAGGGAATTGGACAGAATTAATTCGAATATTTAATGAAATTGTTTTTATTTTATGCAAACAGTACACAGATTTTCATAAAGTGATTGACCTAAAAAATCCTTAATGTATTATACGTGGCTATGCGGGAATAGCTCAGTTGGTAGAGCATAACCTTGCCAAGGTTGGGGT
>NZ_JBLZXR010000115.1:0-67044 GCF_050285345.1 Acinetobacter sp. | reverse complement strand
CTGAATTTGAAGAAGAAGAAATTCCTTAAGGAATTCTGCTCTGATTTTTCAATAAAAAACCCATCTTCGGATGGGTTCTTTATTGACTCAAATGTGCATTCGGATTCTAACGACAAATCATAAAAGCCCAATAAGTTGAAGGCTAAAGCGTTGAGAGTATACGCAGCAAATAAACTTCTTATTTATTAACCTGCTGACTCAACTCTTATTCAGTTAAAATTTAACAAGATCACCTTTTAATGCAACACCTGCAATCGCTGTACCTTTGGCACATTTGTATGTCGTCGTGCTACGGGTTTCATTTGACTTATAGAAGCTCACTAAGTTAGTGACAGCATTTGCACCATTAGCTTTTGCGGTATTTTGGAATTGAATCAATGCAGAACGTAATACATGATCACATGAAGTTTCTGCAGATTTAGCAAAACCATTAGTTTTCTTATTGGTCACAAGACCTTTTTTAATCACATTTCCACCAGATTTTGTTCCCGCCAAATAAAATTTAACAGAACCATCCAGAGTGCCATCTGCAACGGCACGATCTACAGCTTGTTTAAAATTAAAATCATGCATTTGGTCAGCTGCTTGTGCTGATGTAAATGTAGCCAGCCCCAGAATAGTTACGAAGCTAAATTGTTTAATATTCATAGTAATTGCTCTCTAATTTAATTTAACGTTTTTGAAAGTTGTGTAAATACCGAATTATCTAAACGTGTCTTCCATGCCATCGCATTTTTATGAATTTTGTTACCACGTTGATCTAAATTACGACTACCTGTAATTTGTGAACTGACTTGATTGCCTGAGATGAGATAGGTCACTTGCAAATAATGGCTACGACGGGTTAAACCCGCAACTACCCTTGTCTGATCTGCCTGTTCAACCACCCAACCAGTGCGCGCATTTTGACCAACACTCAACCGAATATTGTTCTCAATATCAGCCGCAGTCGCATGTTTTGCTGTCATCAATTGCCGCTGCGGATAATTGGAAATTTTTACAGTACTACAAGCTGTTAATCCCAGCACACTCACTGCTGATAAGATAAATAGTGTTTTTTTAAACCCCATTTTTTACCCTCTGTTTCAGTTATGGTCTATATTTTTTTTAAAATTAATGATGTATTAATGCCACCAAAAGCAAAATTATTCGTCATAATAATTTTTGCCGACATAGGGCGAATATCGCCACAAATATAATCTAATTCCGCACACGTAGGGTCAATGGTATCTAAATTTAAAGTTGGCACAAATTGATTACGTTGCATCATTTCAATACTGAGCCATGCTTCGATTGCACCACATGCACCTAAAGTATGACCAAAATAGCTTTTTAATGAACTGATTGGCTTTTTACCCAATATACGCGCAGTTGCTTGTGATTCAGCAATATCACCTTGATCGGTCGAAGTACCATGTGCATTGACATAATCAATATCCGCGGCAGTAAGCTGCGCATCTTTCAGTGCCAGTTGCATACAGCGCCCCATCATCTCAGAATCAGGTCGCGTCACATGCTGACCATCAGTATTGCTGCCATAACCGATAATCTCAGCATAAATAGTCGCTCCACGCGCTTTAGCATGTTCATATTCTTCTAAAATCAGGCAGCCTGCACCCTCGCCCACCACCAAGCCGTCACGGTTAGCATCAAAAGGGCGCGGCGTTTTTTCAGGATGTCCGTTTTGCGTACTGGTCGCCAGCAGCACATCAAAGACCGCCGAACCAGCCGCACTCAGCTCTTCCGCGCCACCGGCGATCATCACAGTCTGCTTGCCGTATTTAATCGCCTCATACGCCTGGCCAATCGCCATTGAGCCTGAAGTGCAGGCGCTGGATGTCGGCAGAGTCTGCCCTTTCAAGCCAAAATACACGGTCATGTTCACCGCGCTGGTATGCGACATCATGCGGATATAGGTTGTCGCATTCAGCTTATTCATGTTGTTGTCGAGCAGCATCGCACCAAACTCGCTGACCGCATCAACACTGCCTGCAGATGAGCCAAAAGCCACCCCGGCATCGCCGCTCTGCAGAATTTCATGCTGCAGCAAGTCGGCATCTTCCAGCGCTTTTTCCGCGCAGACCACTGACATGAGAGCGACACGCCCCATGCCGCGGGTCACTTTGCGGTTAAAATGTTTCGGCACGGTAAAGTTTTCGACAGGCCCGCCTAATTTACTGCGCAGATCGCCATAAATTTCCCAATCCGGCATATAGCGGATGCCGCTTTTGCCGACAGCAAATTGCTCAAAAATCTGATTCGCCGTTTCCCCCAACGAAGTAATGCCTGACATACCCGTCACTGCAACGCGTTTCATCAGATCAATCCTCCATTCACCGAAATGACTTGGCGGGTAATATAGCTGGCGTCATCACTGCATAAAAATTTCACAGCTTTGGCTACCTCCTCCGCCTGTCCCATGCGCTGCATCGGGATCATTTTAAGCGCATGCTCTTTAACTTCATCGTTGACCATTTCAGTTTCAATTAAACCTGGCGCAACGCAGTTCACGGTAATTTTGCGTTTGGCCAATTCCAGCGCCAGCGCCTTAGTCGCGCCAATGAGGCCAGCTTTGGCTGCGCTGTAATTGACTTGCCCGCGGTTGCCCATCATGCCGGAAACAGAAGATAAGGTGACGATACGGCCGCCCTGCTTTAAGCGGATCATAGGCATCATCAGCGGCTTCAACACATTGTAAAAACCATTCAGTGAAGTCGAAACCACCTCATCCCAATCCACATCAGTCAACGCTGGGAAAGCGCCGTCACGGGTCAATCCTGCGTTCAGCACCACGCCGTAAAAGGCGCCATACGCCGCCACGTCCTGCTCTAAAACCACAGCGATATGTTCACGGTCATTCACATCAAACATCAGCACATGGCTGTTTTGACCCAAAGCCTGAATGCCTTCCGCAACCTGTTCTGCATCCTGCTGACGGGAGCGCGCATGCACAGTCACATCAAAACCGGCTTTGGCCAATTCAAAAGCAATGGCTTTGCCTATGCCGCGGCTAGATCCTGTCACTAAAATTCTTCTGCTCATGCTTGCATCCCCATGCTTTCTTTTACGTTTTCCGGTTCAAATACACTTAGCATGGCGCTGAATTGATGTTCTTGATATTCAATTTGACAGTTAAACTGCCCCAAGCCTTCATGCAGATAACTTTGCTCCACCCGAATCCACACAGTGCTGCCCATGGCAAAATAAGCGCAGGGCAGCTGCATTTTACGGGTACCCAATAAAAAGCCGATTTTCGGCGGCAGGCCCTTGCTTTGCCCTTTATGGCCTGCATAGGCGCTGATGGTCTGCGCCATCAATTCTATGCTGCTCCATGTCGGCAGGCCGTTCGCCTCGCAAAACATCAACTCAGGCCGAATCTGCAGTTCAGCAACCGCATAGCGGTCATTGGATTCAATCAAATGATCGACAAATACCATCGGCTTTTGATGTGGAATAAACTGTACGGCATCCATCATGGCAAAACACGTCCCAAAATTAAACTGATATTGCTGCCGCCAAAGGCAAAAGAATTGCTCATAGCATAGCGCATCGGTTGCGGCAAACGGCTGTCCCGCACATAGTTCTGACCGGCCAATGCACTATCCAGCATTCCAGCATGATGCAGCGGCAGCCATGACTGATCCAGCAAAATCTGCTGGCAAATAAAGGCTTCAATCGCGCCTGCTGCACCGAGGCAATGTCCGGTTTTGTGTTTTGTGCTGCTGAGCGGCACGGGAAAATCGGCAAAAACCGCCTGCACCGCTTTAATTTCCATGGCGTCATTTTGCGGCGTTGATGTGCCATGCAGATTTAAATAGCCGATATCAGCAGCGCTTAAACTTGCGACATCGAGCGCTTTTTGCATCGCTTCAGCGGCGCCCTGACCTTCGGGATGCGGTGCAGAAATATGCCATGCATCCATCGATTCACCGCTGGACAGCAGCATGACCGTCGCAGCTTCTTTAGACAGTAAAAACAGCCCTGTCGCTTCACCAATATTGATGCCGTCACGGCTAGCGCCGCAAGGCTGGCAAATGCCGCTGGACAGGCTTTCCAAACTATCGAAGCCATTCAAGGTCAGACGGCACAGCGTATCCACACCGCCAACCAGCACGGCATCGGCCAAATCCGCATTCAGCAGGCGCTGCCCCGCAGCCATGGCTTTAGCGGCCGAAGAACAGGCTGTGGAAATGGTATAGGCTGCGCCCTCCCAGCCTAAATAGGCCTGCAAAGCTTTGGCCAAACTGCCCATTTCCTGCTTTTGATGCTGCACAGGCGTATTGGACTGCTGCTGGAAGTATTCTTTCAAAACGCTTTCATTGTCTGCAACACCGGAAGTCGAGGTGCCAATAATCACCGCAAGCCGCTGTTTTGCAAACTGAGTCGTATAAGCGCGCACATCAGCTTCAATTTTTGCCAAAGCCGTTAAGGCAAAGCGTAAATTGCGAGAGTCTGCATTTTGCAGCTCCGCAGGCACATCACTGCGCAAAGGCTGCGGATACGCCCCCACCCAGACACTGCGCCCAGCAAGGAGATCCGTGCGCGCAGACAAGGTGTTTTGATCCTGCGTCAGGGCATTTTGCAAGGCTACGGCATCCTGTCCCAGTGCAGACAAAGCTGCGCTGAATTGGATGCCGACGGCTGAGGATCGATTGGACTGCTGATCAATGCTCATCTGCATCCCCATTATTTGTTATGGCATTATTTTCCACGCCATCGTTTTCCAACGTATCGCTGACTGGGCTGATCACCATCTGATACGGCACCTGCAGGTTATCCAGTTCAATGGCCTGATCCTGCTGTGCAATCTTCAGCACCGGCTGCTGCTGAATATAAATGCTTTGCCCCGCGGGGCTTTGCTCAACCTTGACTTGATCTGCACACTGGGCGGAAAAATTGGGATAGGTGGCATACAGCAGATCACGCACCATATAATCAAAAGGCAACGCTTTCATCGGATCGATGCGCTGTTCCACGTGGACTCTCTGCCCATCAAAAGCTAGCTTAAACAGCTGCTGACCGGTCAGGCTGAGCGCCAGCATCTCCAGCTGCTGCCCGCGCTGCTGCTGATACACCAAAAAACTGAAGCCATGCTCTTTCCACTGCACTTCAATTTGATCCTGACGCTGATAACGCTGATTTTGATCACTCTGCGCAATCCACGCCGGCGATGCCAGGCCCTGCGCCTTGGGCAGCATTTTAGGCACTAAACTTTGGCAGCCGCTGCACAGCACAGCGCTGGCTAAAAATAGGCTGGCGAATTTCAAACTCAGCTTAAATTGCATCAGTTAAAACTTCTTTTTGCTGCGCTTCACGGCAATATTCCGCCAATGTGCTGAGGCGCTGTTTGGCATTGTGGTGAATCGGATTTGCGGTATCCCAAGCATAGCCGGCCAGCAGTGAAGCAACCATGCGGCGGATTTTTTCATCTTGGTTCTGGGAAAATACCACATCCTGAAATTCACCTGCGTACCAAGATTCCACATAAGCGCGGAACACTTGAATGCCTTTACGCAACGGTTTTTCATACTGCGCCATCCAGTCCACCGGCTGACCTTGCAGCACTTGATCGACCAACGGAATTGCCAAGCTAGAAGATTTCAGCGCAATGGTCACGCCAGAGGAGAATACAGGATCTAGGAACTCACCGGCATTGCCCAGCAGCGCATAATTGTGTGAAGCCAAATGCTTCACATCTGCCGAATAGCCGACCAAGGTACGCACAGGCGTATCATGTTTTGCGTTTCGCAGCACATGCGACAAGCTGTCATCATCCGCCAAAATCCGTTTTTGCAGCGCTTCTAAATCATAATCGGCGCTGCCGTCATAACCGTATTTTTCAAAAAAGTCCTGCTCGGCCACAATCCCGAACGATGAGCGCCCATCGGCAAAGGGAATCAGCCAATACCATGCGCGGTGATCTTTTTCGTGTACGGTGATCAGAATTTTTTCACGGTCAAAATCAGGATCATCCAAAATGCCGTCTTCAATATGGGTAAACACGGCGCGGCGCACAGGAAAATCAGATGGACTTTCCAAGTCTAAAAACTTCGGCAAAATCCGGCCAAAACCGCTGGCATCCAGCAAGAACTTGCCTTGAATTTGATACGTCTGCGCGTGCTCATCTTTCACCGTTAAAATCGGATGAGCTGATTCTACATCCACCGCCGTCACTTCGTGGCCGAAGCGAATATCCGCGCCCATTCTCCCGGCCTGCTGCGCCAGAAGATGGTCAAAATTGGCGCGGCGCACTTGCCATGTGGTGCCCGGGCCTTCGCTGAATTTTTGGGTAAAATCATAGAAACTGCGCTGCTTACCTTTTAAAAAAGCGGCGCCATTTTTAAACTGAAACGCATATTCATCGACATGCGCGCGTACAGTTTCCAGCAAACCGGCTTCTTCTAAAAACACCATCGACTGCGGCAGCAGCGACTCACCAATGGAAAAGCGCGGGAAATGCTGCTTTTCAATCACGGTCACCTGATAGCCTTTTTGACGCAGCAGCGCTGCAGCTGAACTGCCCGAAGGCCCTGCCCCAATAATTAACACGTCTGCTTGCTGAATAGCGCCCATAGCACTGCACCTTTTAACTTCTTATCTCAGCTCTTTGGCTGATACTGTTGAACCACAGTATGTTTCTCATCGGACGATGTAAACAGTGTGGCGTAAATAAATGAAAAAATGACCCCCAGCAAGACCGTTAAGCCAAAGCTGTGAATAGCATAAGTATGGCTAAATGACAGCAGGCCAAAACCGAAGAATGTCGACATCATGCAGAGGAACAGCGCCATACCAACCACTTGCGGATGGTCATGCCCGTGGCGGTAGAAAATCGCATAATCTACGCCAATGCCGATAATCAGGAACGTGCCCATAATGCTGAACAGATTGATTTCCACACCCAACCACGCTTGAATCGCAAACGCCGTCATCAGCGCCATGCTGACCGGAAGCACCAGCGGCAGGATGGATTTTTTCCCATACAGCAGCCCTAAGCCAATGGCTAAAAGCACCAAAGCTCCGATTAATAAGCGCTGCGCATGCTCACGGTGCTGCTGGAACAGTTCGGACAGCTGATGCACCGGCCGCAGCATCTGCACATTCGCGCTACTCAGCTGCTGTACGGCATGCATATCATTCACTTGCTGCAGCATCACTAAACGCTCAGTTGCACTCATCTGCAAAAAGCTTAAAGGATGATGCTGAAATTGTGCGCTGGTCAATAAAGGCCGATCTTTTAACTGCGCCTGCCACTGCAGAACCGTTGGCGGGCTCAGCTGCATAGCTTGCGCATATTCGCTTAAAGCCGAAGCAGGAATGGACTGCAGCAGGGCGATATTTTGCTGTTGCTGCGCTGCGGACGGCAGCCATTGACCTAAAGCCTGCATACCTTGCAGCTTGCCCTGCTGCTGCAGCACAGACAGCTGGCTCAGCAGCTGCTGTTCATGGCGTTCCAATTCTGCAAGCGTTTTACCGCGCACCACAAAATAATCACTACCCTGCTGCTGCATAAAGCGCTCGCGCACATACTGATCTTCCTGCTTTAAAGATTGATCCATGCTTTGCAGATTGCGGATGTCATCATTGCTTTTCAAAAACAATAAGCTGCTGCCGGTCACGGCAACAATCAGCGCTATCATGGCATAGCGCAGGCGGCTGTGCGCCTGTACATAATTACGCGCTTGGCCAATAAAGCCGAGCATGCGGATGGCCGGTTCAGCATTCAGCGCAGGCAGGCGCGGCAGCAGCAAAATACTGGTGATCCACGCCGCCGTCAAGCCGACCATGGAAAACACAGCGATCTGCTGAAAGCCGGGAAATGGCGTAAAGCTCAGCACCACATAAGCCAGCAAGGTGGTCATTAACCCGATAAACAGGCTCGGCAGAAGCGGCTTGAGTACGGCAAATCCATCCAGATGCCGATGCTGCGACTGCATGGCCATAAAGTAAAAAGAGAAATCGACACAGACCCCGATCAGGCTGGCGCCAAACACCAAGGTTATTAAATGAATTTCGCCAAAAATCCAATAGGTCACGGCAAAGGCCACTAAACTGCCGGTACTCACCGCAACCATTTCCGTCAGCATCGGACGCACCGAGCGGAAGCCAAACCAAACCAGAAGCAAAATACCAATGGTTGAACCCACGCCAATGGTGGAGATTTCTTCCTTGGCAGAGTTGGTGCCAAACTGCGCAAACAGCAGCGTGCCCGTCCAGTGCGGCTTAACCTGCAGCTGGCTGAACTGCTGATTCATCTGCTGGATAAAAGCAGCAGTCTGCGCTTGATAGTCGATATTGTAGGGACTGTTTTTCAGCGCCAAGACCATCAGGCGGGAAATGCCGCGCTCATCCCGAATCGTGGCAAAACCATGTTCGAGGCTGATGTCTGCATTATTCTGCAGCGCGCCCAAACCCATGGCATAGCGCGGAAACAGCAGCAGCGGATCCTGCTTTAATAGATCCGCCGTCACAGGCATGCCTGGACTCATCAATTGCAGCAGACCTTGCTCGCTTAAAGCTGCGTAATCCTGCTGCTCCAGCAGCTCGCGGTCACTCTGCGTCAATAATCCAGCTTTATGCTGATACAGCACGCGGGAAAACTGTTCATAGTCCAGCTGCGGCTGGACCGGCCGAAACAGCCGGCTCTGATCCGCCTGCTGTTTCAGCGCCGCTGTGGCCTGCTCCAGCTGCTGATCATCCTGCGCATCCAGCACCACAAAGACTTTGTCATTCAGCTGGCCGCTGACATAATCCTGCGCGCGCTGCAGATCCACATCCTGATGCGCTTCCGGCAGCAAGGCGAAAATATCGGTCTGGATATAAATATTTTTATGCAGCCATGCCCCACCTAAAGCCACCGCAATTACACACAAAAACACCAGCCAAAGGGCTGTAAATTTATTTTGCCAATTGGAAAAGCGCATTTTCCGCCGCCATTAAAGTTTGAGGTTGAGCGCTTTGCTGACTGAAACGGATCACCGTGCTGTTATTGGCTTTTTCCTGAATGGCGATGCGGTTGACATAGCGCTGGCCTTGCGCATCGACACGGACAAACAACTTTTTAAATAAGCTGCTTTTCGGGGTCAGCACCACATTCCACTGCGCGGGGCTGTAATTGGCCGAAACCACATTGAAATTTTTCGCCAGCGCGGCTTCATTGCCGGACATCAGCTGTAAAAACATGGTGGCAACAGAACCGTATGGAGTTTTATCCACTTCAATCTGGCTGGAAGTACGCTGGGTTTTTTGCACCAGCTTGCGCGGCGTCACCACCAAATCGGCTTTCACCGGACTTTGAATCTGCCACAGCACCCCCTGATTTTTACTGAACAGCACTTCGCCTTTAGATACATAGGTTTTATTCAGTGAAGCCAGTTTTTTCTGCTGTTCAAAATTGGCGCGCACCACGGGCACTGCGCCCAGTTGGCTGAAAATCTGCTTGAGTTCCATATTCTGCGCCTGTGCCGCCGGAGCAAACAGAGCTGCAGCCGTCACTGCGCAAAACAATAGCGATGAAATAGACCGATTGTGCTGAAGAAACATATTCTACTCCGCTTTAAATTCAGGCCATGCCTTCAGGCAATCGAACAGCACTTGCGGCGATTGATAGCACATCTCACGTGTTGCCATCTGCACCGCTACTTGCGTGGTATAGCCTTTGGTTAAACGTTTGCCGGACGCTGCATCAAAAATCTGATATTCAATTTTCAGGCGGTTTTCCCATTCTTTTAAAATTGCCCGCACACGGATTTTCTGCTCGAACTCAATGCCCTGCACATAGCGCACATGGCTTTCAATCACGGGCCACGCATAGCCGGAATCACGCATTTGCGTATAATTATAATGAAACTGATCCAGCAGCTTGCAGCGCGCAATTTCAAAATATTTTAAATAATGCCCATGCCATACCACATTCATGGTATCCACATCATGAAAGGGCACATCAATAATCACATCTGCATGCATCGCTCTATCCTTCGCTTATACAGCCATGCTGTTCAAAAGTTCTAAATCTTCAAAACGGTCCACCAGCGCCTTCAGTTCGTTTTGCAAAGGGCGATCTTCCTCTACATAGTTGAAGCTGCGAAGCACCCATTGTTGAAATGCTGTTAATACAGGACTGAGTTCTGTATCCAGGCCTTTCAGTTTGACCGCCTGTACCGCAGCGCAGCTTAAGGCCGCCATCACTTGTTCAGTCAAGGTGATCACGCGGCTGGCATCCCGGGCTGCAATGGTGCCCATGCTGACTTTGTCCTGATTGTGACATTCGGTCGAACGGGAAAAAATCGACGCCGATAAGGTCTGTTTCAGCGCTTCCGCCGTCCATGCCGACACCCCGATCTGCACGGCTTTAAAACCATGATTCAACGGCAGGCGTTCTGCGCTTGAACCGGTTAAATTGCGCGGCAGGCCATTATTCATTTTGTAGTCGACCAATTGCGCCAGCTGACGATCCATCAGGTCAGCAATATTGGCGATCATGATTTTCAGGCTATCCATGGCCTGCGCAATATGGCCGCCATAGAAATGCCCGCCATGCAGCACGCGCAAATTCACCGGATCAATCAATGGATTGTCATTGCTGGAATTCAGTTCATTTTCAATAAACTGGCGCAGCCACACTTTTGAATCTTCAAATACCCCAATAATATGCGGCGCGCAGCGCAGCGAATAGCGGTCCTGCAAACGCGAGCTTTGATGCTCGGTCTGCACTTGGCTATTCAGCCACACCCGCAATTGCGCGGCAATCCGCTGCTGGCCCAGATGCGGTTTTTGCGCAAACAGCACTTCATCAAAATGACTGGGATTGCCTTCCAGCGCCAGCACATTCAATGCCGTCACCATGGTGCTGGCAAACGAAATCTGCTCGGCTTTTTTATAGTTCAGGCAGGCAATAGCGGTCATAACTGCTGTGCCGTTCATCAGCGCCAAGCCTTCTTTTGGACGCATCACCAAGGGCTGCAGGCCTTTTTCGGCATACACTTCGGCAATCGGCACAATCCGGCCTTGGTAATACACATCACGCTCGCCCACCAAAGCGCCGGCAATATAAGACAAAGGCGTTAAATCGCCGCTGGCGCCGACTGAGCCTTCAGAAGGAATCACCGGGATCACATCTTCATTCAGCATCCACGCCAAACGCTGCAGCAAGGCATGCGATACACCCGAATACCCGCGCGCCAGTGAACACAAGCGCACAGCCACCACAGCGCGCGCGGTGATTAAATCCAGATTTTGCCCCATGCCGCAGCCGTGAAAGCGCGACAAATGCAAAGGCAGCTCATTCACCTGATGCGGCGGAATTTCCACTAGGCAGGAATCCCCATAACCCGTGGTCACGCCATAAATCACGCCTTCATCCTGCAATAACTGATCGAGAAAATCTGCACCGCGCTGGATCAATGCATTCCATTCATCAGACGCCGGCAGCGCCACTTGATGCTCTTTGTGCGCTACAGCCACAATCTCTTCAATGCTGAGCGGTGTTTCCCCAATCGTTAACACAAGACTTATCCTTTATTCCAAAAATTATAAAAATTAAACCATTGATACGGCGCACGCATACAGTGCTGTTCCAGCAATTGCACGTATTGCCGCGTGGTCTGCTGCATAGCCTGCATGCGCTCTTTGCGCGGCCAATTCAGCTGATCCACCACTTTATGGATATGCACTTCAAAATGTTCCTGCACCCGATAACAAAACACCGCCAATACAGGCGCTTTCAGCAGGCTCGCCAAGATCCATGCGCCTTGCGGCCACAGCGCCTGTTCACCTAAAAACTCGACTGACTGCACCCGGCCTGACTGCACCGGTACACGGTCGGCCGCCACAATCACCCATTCGCCTTGATCCAGCTTGTCCTGCAAAATCAGCGCGGTTTCGATGCCAAGCTCATCCACTGAAACCAGATTGACATCGGCATGCGCGTTCAGCTTTTTTAAAAACGCATTAAATTTTGTCGCGTGCTTTTGATAGACCAGCACATTGATTTTTTGTGCATGCTCCGACTTCACAGCGCGCAGCAGCTCAATATTGCCAAAATGCGACACCACAATCACTGCGCCTTTTTGGTAATGCGCGCGAAAATGTTCATGGCCATGCAATTGCAGCTCCTGTTCAACCACATTGCCCAGCCAGCCTTCAATTTTGTCCAGAATGCATTCGCCAAACTGCATCAGATGCGTATAGGTTTGGCCCATCTGCGGTTCAGAAGGAAATGGAGAGTTATGTACTGCAAAATGATGCAGCTTTTTCAGATACAGCAATGACGC
The DNA here is from genome assembly GCF_050285345.1 of Acinetobacter sp. Lineage (GTDB taxonomy): Bacteria > Pseudomonadota > Gammaproteobacteria > Pseudomonadales > Moraxellaceae > Acinetobacter. Next base: position 54,772 of record NZ_JBLZXR010000115.1, on the reverse strand, counting down.
TTGGCGCGCTGTATTGGAAAACAGCCAATACCATAAGATCACAAAATACAGCACCAGCCTGCACAGCCAGCGTCCGCCCAAGCGATAAAAGCCCAGCATCAGCATCAGCGGCAGCATGCCGCCGCGCTCTTTCACGGCGCTCCATTTCTGCATATGCTTCTCTATCCGCCTTAGCCTTTGACTTTCTGATAAATCAGTTTCGGGAAACGCAGCAGCATGCCGCCCAATAAGCGACTGTGCGCACGCGCCATGCCTAAATTATCCCGCCAAACATTGAAATGTGAAATGCCATTTTCAGGATAAATCACCCGTGTCGGCACATTCACAAAAGGTACATTCTCCCATTTCAAGCGCACCAAAATCTCGGAGTCAAAACCCATGCGCGGCTGGAATTGAGCGCTGTTCAGCACTTTCACAGTTTGCGCCAGCGGATAGACCCGAAAGCCGCACATGCTGTCTTTAATCTCAAACGATAGGCTGTTGATCCAGACCCAAATATGCGTGGCATAGCGGCCATACAGGCGCTTTTTCGGCACCGAGTCATCAAACACCGGCTGGCCAATCACCATCGCTTCGAGATGCATGGCTGATGTATCTAAAAACTGCTGAACGTCATTCCAATCATGCTGGCCATCTGAATCCAACTGCAAGGCATGGCTATAGCTCTGCTTAAAAGCATGCTGCAGGCCAGTCATCACGGCCCCGCCTTTGCCTCGGTTCACGTCATGCTCAACCAAATCGATCAATGGATTTTCGGCTGCGAGCTGGCGCAGCATGGCAGTACATTCAGCATTGCTGCCGTCATTCACCATAATGATCGGCAATTGAAAAGCATTCAGATGCGCTGTCAGCGCCGCCAAATAATGCGGATGGTTATACACGGGAATTACAAAGCACGGTTTCATTGCACGGCCTCACCTGATGCCTGCCTGGATGCCGCTGCAAACAGCAGCCGGCCTGAAGCTAAAGTCTTCTCTGCGCTTTTCAATTTAAAACTCACTTTATGCGCTTTGCGGCTTAAAGCCAATTCGACACATTGATAAGGCCGGATCAAGTCTTGAAATTTTAACTGCTCAAAACCATTGCACCATTGCAGATCTGCCCAATGCTGCTTGGCAAAATACTGAATGAAGGCGATTTGCCCGACCCCCGGATAAATAGGAAAATCCGGAAAATGTCCCTTAAAGCATTCCAGTTCCGGGCTAAATTCCAGATGGTACTGAATTTGTTCAGACGCGATTTGCACACCCAATACCACTGGCAGCTGCATCGGCTGAAACAGCGATTTGAGGTACTGCTTATTCAATTTGGACTGCGCATTTTGCGGCATTTGGGTCAAGAAACGCCATTGCCGCGGAACCGCAATGCTTTCCAATTTTTCACTCAGCTGTTTTTTCAACTGTGCCGTAAAGACTGCTTTACCCATCTGCTGCAAGCGCTGACGCGCTTCATCACTGAGCACGGCCACGGCAGCCAAAATTTGACGGTGTTCTTTTTCATAAACCAGCACATGGCACTGCAATACAGCATCCAGCTCTGCAATTTTGCTTTCAACCGCATCGAGGCTGAGGCGCTTTTCTTCCAGCTTGACAATCCGGTCTAAACGCCCCAGCAGGCGAAATGGACTCTTTGGATTTCCCGCTTCCATCAACTCAATTTTATCGCCGGTCAAAATCCAGTCCGTGCTGAACGCATGATTAGTTTTGACCGCCAGCTCCTGCTGCGCTGCGGCTTGAATATTCACATTGGCAAAAGGAATCCACAAGGCATCATCTTGCTGACGGTGCGCAATTCCGCCGGTTTCGGAGCTGCCGAACACCTCAGTAATCGAGCTGTTCAGGTAGGGCCGCACACCGGCCTCCAGCTTGCCGCCGGAAGAGTACACCGTGATGCAGTCCTGCAGGCGCACATCGTCCGTCCAGCGCTTCAATAAAGCCGGGCTAGAAATCACATAATTCGGCAGCTGCAAATGTGCGATGTTCTTTTGAATATCGGCTACGTCTTCCGGAAACGCCACTTGCTGCTGATAAAAACTGCGTCCACTAGCTAAAGGCCACAGCAGCTTGAACAGCAAGCCATAAATATGCTGATGGCTGACTGTAGCAATCGCAATGGCCTGTTCCGGCAAATCAAAACTGGCATGCAGGCCGCAGACTTCATTAAACAGCTGCTGCAAGGTGCGCGGAATTTTTTTCGGCTGGCCGGTCGAACCTGATGTATAAAAATACACCTGCGCTTGGCTTAAAAAAGCCTCATCCAAATGAAAAAACTCTTCCAGCGTTTTCTGCTGCAGCTCATTGTTATTTTCTGCAGTCCGCGGCTGACACTGCAGGAAATAGATCTGCTCAGCGGCCAGTTCTTTTTCCAAATCGCTGACCCGGTTCGGCGGCAGCAGCACTTGCTTGCCCGCCTGCAGCGCCGCAAGCAGCAGCACTAAAAACTCATAGCTGTCCTGTTCCCATAATGCCCAAACCGGCGTCTTCAGCTGGCTAATGTACAGCGACTGTTCAGCCACATCGCGCCAAAAATCCTGAAACGAAATTTGCTGCAAATCCGCCTGAATACACAGTATGCGGGAAGAATTTAAATGGTGCTGAAAATGACAAGACATAAAATTTGTTTCTAAACCGTATTTCTCATATCTGGAGTAAATGCTGCATTTGCAACGGCTATTCTTGCATCTGATGCAGCCGCTGCTGGCGCTTGCGCAAAACAAACTCTCCCAGCATCAATAAGCCCATCAGCACATAAGATAAAAAACCGTTATACAGCACCCAGATTTTCATGGGCGTAAAAAAAACCGTGATCAGCGCAATCGCGGCATTCATACAGAAAAATCCGCACCAGACTTTAGTGACCTGACGCGTCCACGCTACGCCTTCCGGCGGCAAATCCGGCTCCGCCAAACGCGCAAAGCGTTCAATCATGGACGGCGGCTTGATCAGCGTTCCCGCAAAAATAATGAAAGCGCCGATGCTCATAAATACCGGATACAATTTCAGCCAGGCATGATCTTTTAAAATCAAGCTAAGTCCGCCGCACAGAATAGCAAAGCCAGTCAAAGGCCACAGCAGCGCATTGCCTTTGCTGAACAAGCGGAGCACGCCCAGTCCAATCAAGACCGCACTGACCCAAATATACTGGCCGTGCGCCAAAGCATAGCCGACAAAAAAGGGATAAAGGATCAAACCGACCACTACTATCCCTTTGAATACTGCGTTCATTCAGCCGACATATGCTGAATGACGGCAACCACATCCTGCACGGTGCGAACATTCTTAAAATCTTCCGGATTGACCTGCTTGCCGGTGAGCTCTTTAATTTTCACGACCAAATCAATCGCATCAATACTATCGACATCGAGATCGGTGGCTAAATTGGACTCGAGCTGGACATCTTCCGGAGCAATTTCAAACAGCTCCTCCATCCATTCACGCAATTTTTCGAGTACTGTTTCTTGTGCAAGCATAGCAACCTCTTATGCTGTTTTCTGTGCTTCAACCAAAGCCGCCAAGCTTTGAATTGATTTAAAATGTTCTTTGGTATCTGCTGACTCGGCATTCAAATGAATGCCGTAGCGTTTCTTCAGCGCTAAACCCAATTCCAGGGCATCAATCGAATCTAAACCCAAACCATCGCCAAATAAAGGCGCTTCAGTATCAATATCGTCAATACTGATGTCTTCTAGGGCAAGCACATCAATAATCATTTGCTTTAATTCATCAGCAAGATTGCTCATTTAAGGATAACTCTTGGTTAAAAAACTGCTGTAATTGTTGATTTAACTGACGCACATTTTTCGGATTAGCAGTGACATCATCCAATACGTCTTCCACTCGGACCGCATCCAGCACCTTTACATGAATATGAAAAGGCTGTTCCGGGATGTGGTACCATTTTTCATTTTTCGTCAGGGTCGATGGCGTGCAAGTCATTAATACTGGCCGAATCGGCACGCCTGCGCGCAGCGCGATATTGGCCGCGCCGCGCTGAAAATCGTTCAACTGCACATTTTTTTCGGTGCGCGTCCCTTCAGGGAAAATCAGCAAAGAAGCGGCTTTGTCCTGCTGCAGCTTGTGCACGCAATCCTGAATAAACTGCTCAGACCCAGCATTCAGAATATAACCTGCACTCTGCACCGGCCCTTTGGTAAAGGGATTGGACCACAGCGCCTGCTTCACGACGCAGTTGGCCTGTTCCATTAAACCGATTAAAACCACCACGTCAATCAGCGTCGGATGATTGGCAATCACCAGCTCCTGCTGGCTGTGCTGCAGCTTGTCTAAGCCTTCCACCTCATAGCTCATAATGCCCAACTTCACCATCATTTCGGTAAAGCCTTTAAAACTATACTTGATCACCTTTTGCGCGCGCTGTGTACGCAGCGCTTCATCTTGGGTGCTGAGTTTCACCAAAGGCGCAATCAGGCCGCCAATCGCAACGCCGCCAATACCGAAACTGGCAAAACTGAATCCCGTCGCGCCGACGCGCCAAGCATAATGGGCTTTTTTCTTGATCTGACTAAGTTTCAGCATTTGCTCCACGCATCACATTCAGTTTGGCTGCTGTCGTGCCAAAATTTGTAAAAATTTAAGGCCTGCTGAAAATAAGCAGCCTCTTGCGCAGCATACCCAAGCTTCAGGGCTAAATTTTCTGGCTTTAACGTTACCATGGCCGCTATCGCAAAGGCTTGAAATAGCTGATGTTCTGCATACAGCTCAGGCAGCGGCTCATCATAATACACCACCAAAGCCCGGCCAGCTTTCGGTGCAGTTTTCAGCCAGGCATACGCTTCTGTCAAGCCATCATTCCATGAACCCGCCACACTGACTGCAGGCGCTGCATCTTGACACAAAATAGAATACAGGCCAGATACAGCATTATGCACTGAAGTCGAAAACTGCGTCGGTGACGGTGTTTCATCATTCAGTACATCTTCTAAAATTTTCAGGGTTTTATGTTCATCGCCATACTGCGAGACCCAAACAATGTAATCTGCATGCTGATCTGCCAAAGCGCGTATCGCGGCGTCCATCGCCAGCTTCGCTATTGCAGACAAACGGCGCCGCTGCATTGCTGGAATTTTTTCTAAGGCAGGAAGTACATCATCTGCCTGGCTGAATGTCAGCCGAGACACATTCATTTGCACCATGCGCTGTATTTTCCTTAGCCTAAAAGCGTATCATAATTGCGCGGATTATAGCATCGCCCATATTTTTTTTACAGAATATATCTTGATATTTTTATATTTTTCAATATCTACGCGAATCTCAACTTTCTAAACTCTTGAAATAAAAAGGACATAACACAATTTAGATTTCGACTAAGAAAACTACCTCATGTTATGTCCATTTACGAATTTATCATTTCTGTGTATTTATTCATAGACTCTTGCTATTCACTTATCGTTACAAAGCCATTAAGAACAAGAGGATTCCCTCCAGCTTTAACCGATACTGAAATAATTACTATACAAATTGTATAGCTGATTACTTAACTCTTCAGTACACCAAAGACCTTAAAGAATGGAATTTTACAGATATTTTTACGTGCTAATATTTTTAGAATTTATCTATAGGTGAATTTTTAGGATTGGATTCTGATAAAAATATCTGGAAATATTTATACACAATTACTTAGAATGGTTTCCAAAATTGGGGTCATATCCTAATTTTTGTAAACATTGTGCAAACTTATGGCAAGTCAATCAGCAAATTATGACCAAGATTAGAAAAACCTTTATGCACGATAACATTCATTTTATTGATGGTTTTCCTATCCCTGTTTGTCGCTATGCCCGAGCAAAAAGACATAAAAACTTCAAAGAACATGCAGGTTTTAGTTATTGTGCAGCTAAACAAGAAAAATATTATGGTTTTAAAGGACATATTGTGATTAATTTCTCAGGAATGATTACAGATTGTACTTTTGCTCCCGCAAACTGCGATGAACGAGATGTTGCACCTGAAATTACACAGAATATTCATGGTTTGCTTAGTACAGATAAAGGGTATTTAACTCTTCAAGGCAAATGTAATCTTGCGATAACCGTATCGTCCTTTATGCTGATGATAAATTGACTTTATTTACTGTTTTAAATCACTATATTTATCATCACGCTTCGCTTTCTGTTGATGATAAAAATACGCGCTTCGAGCTAATTTGGATACACGTAATAGGTGTTTAAGTGGGTAGATTAGCCTTAATTCAGATACCAGTCTTGCAACTACTGCTGTTCGTCAGCTTCCTTTGCTTCCTGCTCCAACCTTAAGGCTCTCCGCTTTTTAAATAAGCGTTCTCCGAACGTATAGCTGATTACTTAACTCTTCAGTACACCTAAAAGACCTTAAAGAATGGAATTTTACAGTTATTTTTACGTGCTGATATTTTTAGAATTTAGCTATAGATATACGATTTCTTCAAGCAGTTGTTCCTGTGTCTTATCACGATCTTCTTGTGAGGTTTTAGTTTTAGGTCGTTGTGGCTTTGGCATCTGTTTTAGCCGTCCTTTGGGCTTAGGTTTTAAGCCATCTATACCGTACGCCTGATATTTGCGCAACCATGTACTAATCATAAAATGCTCTCTCAATTGAAAATGCTTTGCAGCTTCTCTATTTGAAAAACCATCATTAATAATACTGAGAACAATTTTTAATTTAAAATCAATACTGTAAGAGCTTTTTGATTTTTTAACAGATAAGCCTTCTGTACCCATTGAATGGTAAACAGCTACCCACTTCTGAACTGTAGAATAACAAAGATTAAATTGTTCACCTATTTTTTATATCCTACACTATTGGATAAGTAGGTTTGAACAACTTTAAGTTTAAATTCTTGAGAATATTTAGCCATAGAAAAGCACCCTTTAAATTAGACTAAATGTGTCCAACTTTCGGGGTGCAGTTCATGAAGCAGGCTTTTTATTTCAATATTTAAATCAGGAAAATATTAGCTACCCTGTACCAATCGACGTGCGCTGATAATGCCCGGTTGCTGCTCTAAACGTGCCAGCAGTTTTGATAACTGCGCCAAGCCTTTCACTTCAATCAACAACTTCATATTGGCAATACCATCGTTTTCAGAAATCGTATTCACCTGACGAATGTTGATTTGGTCAGAGAAAATGACTTGTGTCAGATCTTTCAACAAACCACGGCGGTCATAAGCCTCCACCACAATTTGTACACTTTGACCGCGTGTTGGCTGCATTTCCCAGTCAGCTTCAACAGCACGTTCCGGCTCTTGATCAATCATCCGAATATAGTCAGGACATGCAACTTTATGGATACTGACACCACGATTCAAGGTGATATATCCCGCAATCGACTCACCATGCACTGGCTGACAACACTGTGCAATGTGCAGTTCCACATTATCCAGACCATCAATCAAAATCCCATGAGCGGACAGCGTATGACTTGCACGCGGGTTCAACGTTGGCTTCAACACCAGCTCAGGTTCATCCTGATCGAGGTGCATATGACGGTTGACCTGATTAATCAGTGCATGCAAGCTAATGTCGCCACTGACCAAACCAATCAAAATATCTTCACCCAGTTTGACATTGAAATGATTGCAGTAATCATTCAAGTCAATACTTTTCGGGTGAATTGCCAAACGTGACAATTCTTTATTTAGAATTTCACGACCGACTTCCAAGTTTTTACTACGGTCTTGCTGACGGAACCAATGACGTAACTTGTCACGTGCACGAGCAGTCTTGATATAACCCAGTGAATTCACCAACCAATCACGGTTCGGCTCACGATCTTTCTTGGTTAAAATCTCAACCTGTTCACCAGTTTTCAGGGTATAGGTCAACGGTACATAGCGTTGGTTTACACGCGCCGCATAACACTTGTTCCCCACTTCAGTATGTACATGATAAGCAAAGTCGAGCACGGTTGAACCACGTGGTAATTCTTTAATATCCCCATCGCGACTGAACACATAGATTTTTTCAAAATCTTCGAACTCTTGAATTTGTTCAAAGTTTTCAGAATCATCATAGTCTTTATGCGCACTTGCATCATTACGTTCTTGATAATGTTCAAGTACCGCCCGTAATGAATGGAGGCGATGATTAAATGAATAATCGGTGGTTTTCGAACCTTCTTTATAATTGAAGTGCGAACACACCCCAAGCTCTGCCTCTTCATGCATGCTACGGGTACGGATTTGCACTTCTAAAGATTTATTTTCAGCAATGACTGCCGTGTGTAATGAGCGATAACCATTGGCTTTTGGATTGGTAATATAGTCATCAAACTGGTGCGGAATATGACGCCAGATTTGATGTACAATCCCCAAGGAGTGATAACACTCAGGTACGCTATCCACCAAAACACGTACTGCACGAATATCATAAAGCTGATCAAAGCTCAGGTTCTTACTTTTCATTTTTCGATAAATCGAATAAATGTGTTTCACTCGGCCATTAATTTCAGCATGAATACCATGCTCAAGCAGTTCTTTGCGTAATTTATCCGTGACGAACTGAATATATTGTTCACGTTCCAAACGCTTTTCATTCAGTAACGACGCAATTTCTTTATAGCGTTCAGGTGCCAGATAACGGAAGGCTAAATCTTCCAGTTCCCACTTTAACTGCGCAATACCTAAACGGTGTGCCAGTGGTGAGTAAATAGTCAAAATTTCTCGTGCCACACGCTCTTGACGCTCTTTAGAAGAGTTCGCCAGTTCACGCAAAGCATAAGTACGTTCAGACAGCTTGATCAATACAACACGAACATCTTCCGTGACCGAAATCAGCATTTTATAAATGCCGGTTAAATGTTCACGCTGGTTATTATTGAAATGATCTTCGAGACGCTTATTCTGTTCAATCAGCTCAGATAACTTACCCATCGCAAGCGCGCCTTTCACTAACGCATGCACTTGGTCGCCAAATTTACTTTGGACTTCTTCTAAACTGGTTACGCCCTCACGAACACTACGATATAGCATCGCTGCGGATAAGGTGTCTTCGTCGGCATACAGATGGGCAAGAATATCCGCCATCTCAATACCGGTATAGAAGGTATTCGAACGATGATTGACCGTGGTTTCAAGTTCTTTCTGTAAGGTGAGATGTGCAACTTCTTTGAGTTTCGTCAAAGGAGCTCCGTCAAAAATGCCGCTTACACGCTCAAGCCATTCGGCTAAGTCATGCTGCGCTTGTTCGGCATGTTCTACAGTCGTTTCCTGCGACAACTCATTGAGACGTCCAGGCAATTGTTCACGTACTGTGACCATACCCTACTCCTACTTTTTTACACTTCATATCTTTTAATCGTGTATCTGATTTTATTTTTCGAACAAAGCAATCGATTCGACATGCCCTGTATGGGTAAACATGTCCATGACACCCGCTTTTTTCAAACGGTAGCCTTGTTGTACCAACAGTCCTGCATCACGCGCGAGAGTTGCTGGGTTACACGACACATAAACGATTCTTTTTGCACCAAATTTAGGCACATAATGCATTACTTCTTCCGCACCAGAGCGCGGTGGGTCTATCAATAATGCATCAAATCCCTGTTTTGCCCAAGAATGATGCGAAAAATCTTTTGTTAAATCTTGTGAATAAAACTTAAGTTGCGAAAGGTCATTGTTTTGCGCATTTTCCGCACCACGCTGCACCATTTCCTCACTTCCTTCAACGGCAACCACTTGACCCCTTGTGCCTACACATGTAGCTAATGGTAAAGAAAAGTTGCCTAAACCACAGAACAGATCTAAAACACGCTCGCCCGACTGTAACTGAAGCAATTCACATGCCAGCTTCACCATTTGCGGGTTAATGCTTGAATTTACCTGAGTGAAGTCTTGAGGATTAAAGCCAAATTCCACCTGAAAGTCACTTAGACCATAGTGCAGACGCATCGCGGCATCAGAATCATCCACACGATGCAGACTGTCTGGACCTTCCGGTTGCAGATACAGTTGCCATCCCTTCTGTAACGCAAATTTGATTAATTGGTTGACATCCTCTGCACAAAGTTCAGCCGTATGACGAATTACCAGAGCAATCTCTTGATCCCCCATCGCCAATTCCATATGACCAATATATGCTTTACCTTGCAAGCCCTGTAAAAGCTGCTTTAAACGGGTAATCGAACCAAATTCACGATCGAGTACCATGCAGCGGTCAATCGAAGTGAGTTTATTCGATTGGCTTTCACGAAAACCCACCACCAATTGGTCTTTTGCGGGTAAATAACGCACGCCAATCCGCGCTTTACGGCGATAGTCTTCACGCTGCGAACGAAGCGGTTCAAGCCATTCATCCGGCTGTATCCCTGCAAAATGTTCTAAATGCGATTTTAAAACGTTTTGCTTTAATCGGATTTGCTCGTCGGGGTGAATATGCTGCATGCTACAACCGCCACATACCCCATAGTGTGGACACGCCGGTTCAACCCGTGAACTAGATGGTTCACTGAGCAGCTCCAAACTATCCGCTTCTTCCAAGCGTTTCACCACATTGGTAATTCGCGCACGCACCGTTTCACCCGGTAAGGCATAACGAATAAACACTTTTTTACCGTGCTTTTCAGCAGGATGTGCAGGATCAGTTCCAAAGTGAGCAATACCACGCCCCTCATGTGAAAGCGACTCAACCTGAAATGTATAAATGGGCTGTTGGGCTTTTTGGGGCTTGGTTCTGTGTTTCATGCGGACCTAATGTGTAGAAGATGGGAAATCGGATTGGGTGAATTCGGTACGTTGTGAGGTCTGTTGCCATACCGATAAAAAGTCAGCGTGTTGCGGCTGAGTCTGTAAATATTGAATCGTGCTTTGAATCAAATGCTGATGATCATTCAACAGTAACTGCCCTTTGAGTAACAGCCAGCGCAAATAAATCAACCAGGTATTCAGCACATCACCCTCACAATAGCTGGTGAGTTCGGTCCATTGTTCTTCACGAACATAGACTGGAACATGATAACCACCATCACCGCGCTTACCCGGAAAACCGAGTAAATGTGCAGCATCATCCAGTTTCTGAAAATGACGGCCATGGAACATCGCCATCACATCCATCAAATCGACATGACGATGATGGTAACGATTCTGGTAGTTATTATAGCGCTTTTGCGTATCAATCTCGCCCTGATCGAATAAACTTGGTGCAGACAGCCCGTGATACATACAGCGGAACAAAATCACGGGCAAATCAAACTGTGAACCATTCCAACTAACCAAGGTTGGGTGACGCTTTTCAAAAATCGAGACAAATTTTTTCAGAATTTCTGCTTCTGTATGTTGCTCACGGCTAAATGAAAACAGCTTCATGCCATTTTCATCAATCCAAAGCCCTGAAATACAGACAATTTCATGCAAAGACAGACGTTGAAAGTCAGTCCCTGCTTCTTGGCGACGCAGTTTGGTCAGTGCAACATCAAGATCTTCTTCTGGCAAATCCAGACCATACAAATGCGCCCCAGACTTTAAGTCTGTCAATGTTTCGATATCAAAAGTTAAAACAGGTAAACGCATCTATACTCACCAATGCCGCATCGCAGCACAAATTATTCAGGATCAACAACAGAGAAAAGCCCTGTCGATAAGTAACGGTCACCACGGTCACAGACGATACAGACAATCACCGCATCAGGGTTTTCTTCGGCCAATTTTACCGATGCCCATACGGCACCGCCCGATGAAGTGCCTGCACTGATGCCTTCTTTACGCGCCAGACGGCGTGCAGTTTTTTCTGCTTCAATTTGTGGAATATCCATAATTCGATCCACACGTGATGGATCAAAAATTGTCGGAAGATATTCTTGTGGCCAACGACGGATCCCAGCAATATTTGAACCTTCAGACGGTTGTAAACCGATAATTTGAACCTCAGGGTTCTGCTCTTTTAGGTATTTAGAAATTCCCATGATGGTGCCTGTCGTGCCCATTGAGCTGACAAAATGGGTAATTTTACCGCCAGTTTGTTGCCAGATTTCAGGCCCTGTAGTCAGGTAATGTGCTTCCACATTGTCTGGATTACCAAACTGATTGAGCACCAAACCCTTGCCGTCTTTTTGCATTTGCAGCGCAAGGTCACGTGCTTGTTCCATATTTTCAGACTCGATTAGCTCAGCCCCATAAGCACGCATCGCGTCTTTACGTTCTTGACTTGAGCTGGCTGGCATAATCAAGATCATTTTATAGCCGCGCATCGCTGCAACCATCGCCAAGGCGATTCCTGTATTTCCGCTCGTCGCCTCAATTAACGTATCACCCGGTTGAATCTGACCACGCTTTTCAGCTTGCATAATCATATTGTAGGCAGGACGGTCTTTTACCGAACCCGCAGGGTTGTTGCCTTCTAACTTGGCCAATACCGTTGCCTGAGTGTGACTTGCCAGACGCTGTAAACGCACTAAGGGAGTATTTCCGACGTAATGGTCTAATAAAAAATCGTCTGCTTGAAAATCAGGAGTTGTGTTACTCATTATGTGCACCTATATCGAGGTGCGCCTATTGTATGAAAAAATGCCTGTGCCTGCACCCATTTGACCAGCTTTTTCGTGAAAGTGATTAAAGCGCAATCAGTTTTAAATAATCCATGCTAATATTCGTGGCATAAGGAATAAACTGCTTAAACCATGTCAAATATCAACAAAAAGCTTTTTAAACGCCTACACTTAAATCACGCTTATGGTCAGTTGATTGCACTCATTTTTGTGCCGATCACCATTTTGGCCTGTGTCGGCGCAGCGTTGGTAATTACTGAAACCTCAAATGCTTCCAGAGCACAACAACGCCAAATGGCGGTGGCGATCTTAACGCGTTATCAACCGACTGCTGAATCTGCGATAGATTTACTCAATCAGTATCCTTGGCAGTTTGATCAAGCGCGTAATGCCATGCAAAACATGCTGAATGAAAAGCATTTGATTCGTGCTGCCATTTTAACTCCTACAGGCAAAGATCGACTCAGTATTGGTTTTCAGGATCAAGATATCTGGCCGAAGTTAACCAGTAAAAACTCATTTGTTGGCCCAATTGCACACAATAAAAATCACGTTTATGCCCTTAAAATTAGTGATGCCAATCAATCCCCCGCTTGGTTGGCCATTGAGGTAGACAATCAACCGCTACAAATTGCTCGCTATCGCGTATTAATTGTTTTGATTGCCACAGGGTTACTGACCTTATTATTACTTTTACTATGTTTGAATTTTTACTCGCGTCGCTGGATTGCGCCAATGTATGAAATTCGCATGCAGTTACAGCGCTTAAATGCTGACACGCTTGATCAGCACATGATCATTAACAGTACTGGTGAACTACGCCTGTTACAGCGTGATATTGCCAATGTGGTGAAACGTCTGCACTTTAGCTTTTTAGAATTACGCGAACATACCGAACAAACTGAAGACGATTTACGCCGCACACTCGACACTCTCGAAGTGCAAAACATCACTTACCGTCAAGCCCGTGACCAAGCGATTCAAGCCAACCAATCCAAATCGGTGTTTTTGGCCAATATTTCACATGAACTGCGTACACCTCTGAACAGTATTGATGGCTTTATTCATCTGTTACTGCGTCAAGGCAATCTGAGCAATGAGCAAAATCTGTATTTACAAACCATTCGTAAATCCTCCGCTCACCTACTGGCACTGATTAATGACGTTTTAGACTTTTCTAAAATTGATGCTGGGAAACTTGAGCTTGAAACGGCTGAATTTGATTTAGAAGAAGCCGTGTTTGATGTAATGGATATGTTGTCGCCTCTAGCCGCACAAAAACACATCGACATGACCTTCTACTATGCCGACAATGTACCGAAATTTGTGGTTGGTGATGCACTGCGCTTTAAGCAAATTTTGACCAACTTAACCTCCAATGCCATTAAGTTCACTCCAGATGGTGAAATTATTGTGCGCGTCCGCATGGAACACGATGACATTGGACAGTGTCTATTACACTTCAGCGTACAGGACAGCGGTATTGGCTTAAGCGGCACCGACCGTAAAAAACTGTTTGAATCCTTCTCCCAAGGCGATGCCTCGGTTACTCGTCAATTTGGCGGCACAGGACTCGGGCTTGCCATTTCCAAACAATTGGTCAGCCTTATGCATGGTCAAATTGGTTTTGAAGACAACCAAGAACGTGCACCGACAGAAAAAGGTTCTACCTTCTGGTTTACCGCACGCTTTGTGGTGGATGATGAAATTGAAATCGCGCATCCACAGTTTAGCAATCTGCAAGTGGTGTCTTATTTGGCGCATCCTGCAACGGCCAATGTGCTACGTCATTACTTAGAAAACTATGATGTTGACCATATTGAAACACAGTCGATTTTGGATTTATTCAGCCGACTCAATCAGCTAAAAACCGATGAAAACACATGGTTGATTGTCGATCACAGTGGTGATTCTGAAGCCTTGCTCAAAGAAATCCGTACCCGTTATAGCGGTAATTTGGCGGTCTATGGCTACCAAATGATGCTTGACCCGAATATGCTGAATGAATTCCGCGCACGTCCGCTACATCAACCGCTCAGTCGCACCGCACTCATTCAACTGCTGAGTAATGAGCCATGGTTTGATCATGAACAACATGAGGAATTTAATGGTCAAGGTTTGCATGTCTTGGCGGTGGATGACCATTTACCGAACTTAATCGTCCTTGAAGCACTGCTGTCTGAACTGAATGTTAAAACCACCAAAGCCCTCAGTGGACAGGAAGCCATTGAAATTATTCAAGGCCGTCATGAACAAGCTTTGACAGCCTTTGATTTAGTCTTTATGGACATTCAGATGCCGGTCATGTCAGGAATCGATACCACTCGCGCCATTCGTTCGCTTGAATCCACTTTTGAAGAACATAAACGTCTGCCGATTATTGCTTTAACAGCGCATGCCCTGTCGGATGAAAAGCAAAAACTACTGCAAAGCGGCATGGATGACTATGTCACCAAGCCAATCCAGATGGAACAGATTATTCAAATTCTGACCCAGTGGACCACAGAAAACTTCAAAAAGGCGCAGGTGATTGAACGCACAACGGTGATTGAGGCACTCGAACCAAGTATTTTGGATTGGCAACAAAGTTTGCAATTGGCTGCCAATAAAGAAGATCTCGCAGTCGATTTACTCAAAATGTTGGTCGATAGTTTTGAGCAAGAACTGAATGAAATGGCGCAACTAATTGAGGATGAAGATTTCCCACAATTAGAACATGTGCTGCATCGTTTATATGGCGCAACCCGCTATGTCGGTGCCCCCACCCTACAACAGGTTTCTGGGCATTTTGAACAATTTGTCTCCACCTTGCGTAAGGAGCGCCGCAAAGCCGATGAAGCTTTTATACAAGAAACCTTAAAACGTTTTGATGAATTAAAGGATGTGATGGCTCAAGTAGAACATGCTGCACAGCAAATTTTATTGAAACAAAATAATTAAGTTCAACTCGACCAAAGTCAGCGCCGCCCATCTTCTGTTGTGACTGCGCTGTCATGTATCCTAAAACACTGCATGCTATGCTCGGTGCTGAAAAAATAAGAGTAAATTCCATGGCTTTATTACGTGTAGAAAAAAATAATGGCATTGCAACGGTCTATCTGAACCGCCCAGAAAAGCGCAATGCGATGAGCTTTGCCTTGTTAAAAGAACTGGTCAGCACTGCAGAAAAACTGAAAAAAGACCGTAGTTTAAGATGTGTGATTTTAACCGGTGAAGCAAACGTCTTCAGTGCAGGCATTGACTTAGCAGACCTGAATAATCCCAAAAACCGCGCCTATGCCGCTTGGGAATTGTTAAAACCAGGCCAAAGCCTATTTCAAAAAGCCTTCCTGATTTGGCAACAACTGCCTGTACCGGTGATCGCAGCACTTGAAGGTTTTTGTTTTGGTGCAGGTATGCAACTCGCTCTTGCAGCCGATATTCGTATTGCTCATCCCAAAACGCAAATGTCGATCATGGAAAGCCGTTGGGGCTTAGTGCCCGACATGGGACTGACACGCTCACTTAAAGGTGTGATTGGGCTGGATCTAGCAAAAGAGCTAACGCTGACTGCACGAATTTTTGATGCTGAATATGCCAAAAATATTGGTCTGGTGACACATTTAAATGAACAACCTTTGCTCCAAGCTCAACAACTCGCCGAAGAACTGAGCCAACGTTCACCCGATGCTTTGGCTGCAGCCAAACAAGTTCTGGATGCGATGGAACATAGTCCAAATCATTCACTCCGCTTGGAAAAAATGTGGCAATTAAAATTATTACTGGGCAAAAACAGCCAATTGGCACGTAAAAAAGACAAGAACCCTGAGGTTCAGTTTTTGCCTCGTCAATACAAGTAAACTAAGACCGACAGGATAGATTGAGTACCGCATATGGCTTTTGATCGTAATACAAAAATTGCATTCCTTGGTATGGGCCTGATGGGCAGCCGAATGGCAGCGCGTCTGATTCAAGCCGGTTTTGAGGTCGCGGTATGGAATCGTACTGCATCTGCATGCGATGAATTAATTGCCATTGGGGCAACGGCGCTCAAACTCAAAAATATTACCGACTATCCTGTAATCTTATGTTGTTTAGCCGATGATCATGCGGTTCATTCGATCTATCAACAAATTTCGCCTTATTTACAAGCAGGTCAAATCCTCGTGGATTTCTCTAGTTTATCCGTGAATCAAACCACGCAATTGGCCGCACTGGCGCAAGCACAGAACGTAACGTGGATTGATTCTCCTGTGTCAGGGGGAACTGCGGGTGCAGAGCAAGGAACATTGGTCATATTTGCCGGCGGTGATGCACAAACCATTACAGATTTAAGCCTGATCTACAACGTGCTTTCACAGCGTGTCACACGTATGGGTGAAACAGGTACGGGCCAAGCCACTAAAATCTGCAACCAACTGATTGTCGCTGCAAACAGCACCTTAATTGCAGAAGCGGTTGCACTGGCTGCACAAGCTGGTGTCGATACCAGCTTACTGGCCCCCGCCCTTGCCGGTGGTTTTGCCGATTCAAAACCGTTTCAGATTTTAACTCCTCGCATGGCCAGTCATCATTTTGAACCGGTGCAATGGAAAGTTCAGACCCTTGCAAAAGATCTCAATAATGCGGTGCAATTGGCTGCACAATTTGATCTCAAGATTCCTGTTGCCAGTTTAGCTTTATCTCAACTCAAAGCCCATCAGGACAATGGCTTTGCAGAAAAGGATTTAGCAACTGTCATTCAACATGTCGAAAAACACTAGTACTCGTTTATTTTTAGATTCAAATTGCTACAAGGAAGATGTGCATGACTCAGCTCGCGGTCAATTTATCCATGATTTTTACTGAGGTTCCGCTGCTCGAACGCTTTCGCTTGGCGCGTGAACATGGATTTAGTCATGTCGAAATTCAGTTTCCCTATGAACTGAGCATTGAGCAGATTCAAACCCAACTTACCGTCAATGATTTAACTCTTTGCTTAATTAACGTACCCGCGGGTGATTTAATGCAAGGTGGTGATGGACTTGCTGGTGTACCGGGACGTGAAAATGAGTTTCATCAAGCACTTGAATTGTGTATCCGCTATGCCTCCGCATTGAATGTGCCCAGTGTCAATATTTTGGCCGGTAAACAACCACAAGATGCCGACCTTCTACCTTGCTTAAATACCTTGTCGACCAACCTAAAATTAGCCTGTCACATGTTGTCTGAACATCATATTCAACCGGTATTTGAAATGATTAATGGCACAGATATGCCACGCTTTTTGGTGCAGAACATTGCTCAAGCACAGGAAATGTTAGAAGCCGTGCAACACCCTCATTTAAAGATACAATATGACTGCTATCACATGGCGATGATGGGCGAAGATATTTTGAGCACTTTAGCTGAAAATATCCATGATATCGGACATATACAGTTTGCAGACTGCCCGGGCCGTCATGAACCCGATTCTGCACAAATCCCATTTGCAGATATTTTTAAATGGCTAAAACACAGCGATTATCACGGTTATGTTACTGCCGAATATCGGCCACGAACCAACTCGTCGTATTCTTTTGCGTGGAAAGACAAGTACTTCCCAAACTAAGCTTTCAATCCCAAGCTTGTTGATTTGAAATTCAGCAATAAAACCGCTATATTAGAACATGTAAAATTGTCAGGAAATCATACCCTCTATGAATTTAGAACCATCGCCCAGCGCTTCTAATTCTCACGATCTCGCAAATACGATGAAAGTTAAAGATTTACAGGCTTGCTTAGCTGTTGTACGTGAAGCACTTGAAGATGTAAAAGCCAAAGATATTGTTGAACTCGATATCAGCACAATCAGCAACGTAGCAGATGCGATTGTAATTGCGAGTGGTACTTCAACTCGTCACATTAAGTCTCTTGCAGACAACGTGGCAGAAGAAGCACGTAAAGCTGGATTCCGCCCGATTGGCGTTGAAGGTGAACGTGATGCAGAATGGATCCTGATTGATCTCGGTTTTGTAGTGGTACATGTGATGTTACCTACAGCACGTAAATTCTATGATCTCGAAAGCTTATGGCGTACAGCTCCAGAAACTGTAGCTTAAGCTTCCACAAAAAAGCGACCTAAATAGGTCGCTTTTTTTATGTGCTCAAATTAATTTTTAATACATGGTATTGCTCATAAGAGAGTCGCACAATCTTAACATTTAAGCGAACCAACTTAAATCTCAACCACACCAAGACAACTCAAATGCAATCGCGTTGCTTATCAAATTTAAAATCAAAGATTTAGAGCTTTTTCTGTTCTTACGCTTTGATAATGAATACTTATTGAGCTTGATCATTTGAAGGGCATAAAAAACCACCCGAAGGTGGTTTTTAATCTTCTTCCGCCCCTCGTTTATAAAGAGGAACTTGGAAAATAGTTCTTAGTGACCACCGCCATTGATGGCTTTGGTCATGTCTTCTACCACTTTCTTCGCATCACCAAAGATCATCATGGTCTTGTCATTATAGAACAAGTCATTGTCTAGGCCGGCATAACCGGTTGCCATAGAACGCTTGATCACCATAATGGTACGTGCTTTATGTGCTTCCAAAATTGGCATGCCATAAATCGGTGAGCTAGGATCATCTTTTGCCGCAGGGTTGACCACGTCATTCGCACCAATCACCAGTACCACATCTGTTGCAGGGAAGTCTGAGTTGATCTCATCCATTTCCAGAATATCTTCATACGCAACGTCTGCTTCTGCCAGTAATACGTTCATGTGACCCGGCATACGACCTGCAACTGGGTGAATCGCAAAACGCACTTTTACACCCTGTTCTTTTAAGATTTCACACAATTCTTTCACTGCGTTTTGCGCACGGCCTTGTGCCATGCCATAACCCGGTACAATCACCACGCTATCGGCATTTGACATCAAGAAGCCCGCATCGTCTGCTGAACCAGAACGGTGATTACGCTGTGCTTTTTCACCATTATCCGCAGCAGCCACGGCTGTACCACCCATGGCACCACCAAACAAAACGTTGATGATTGAGCGGTTCATGGCTTTACACATGATATAAGACAGAATTGCACCTGATGAACCCACGAGCGAACCCGCAACGATCAGCATGTTGTTCTCTAAAGTGAAGCCAATCCCTGCCGCAGCCCATCCTGAGAATGAGTTGAGTAGTGACACTACCACTGGCATATCACCACCGCCAACTGGCGCAATCCATACCCAACCAAATGCCAACGCAAGTACAGTCATTGCCCAGAATGCATTCATGTTACCTGTGGTGAAGAAATAAATACCACATGCCAACATTGCAAGGAAAATCAATGCTTGAACTGGTTTTACCCAGCCACCCGAAATGGTTTTTGCCCATTTTTTTGCAGCCAACTTACCATAAGCAAATACGGATGCGGTAAAGGTAATCGCCCCGACAAAACAGCCCACAAACAATTCAAATAAATGAACTTTGCTCATGTGTGCATGTTCAACACCAACAGCCGTTAATGCCGCTTCATTTTCAGCAAATAAAGCCGTCAGTTGGTTATTGTGTAGAATCGCAGCAATTGCAATCAATACCGCTGCCAAACCGACCAATGAGTGCATCAATGCCACAGTTTCAGGCATTTGCGTCATTGGGACCGTTTTTGCACGTGCAATACCCACAACTGCGCCCAGTACCATCGCACCACCAATCATCCAAATCACAGGATGATCAGCAACAAAGAATGTGGTCACGACAGCAATTGCCATCGCGATCATGCCGTAACGGTTACCTGCAATTGCAGTTTTAGGACCAGATAAACCACGTAACGTTAAGATAAAGAGAACGGCACCAATCAGGTAGAACCAATCCGCATAGTCTCGAATAAATTCCATCAATTAGCCCTCTTTTTTCTTTTGCTTAGGTTTGAACATTTCCAACATGCGCGCCGTTACAGCGAAACCACCAAAAATGTTAATACTTGCAAGGAATACCGCAATCGCACCCAAAACACTCACTACATTGATGCTTTGAAATTGAACACTTGCATCCACAATGCCCGGAATACCGACCGTTTGAATCATCGCACCAACGACAATAATCGAAGACAATGCATTGGTCACCGCCATCAAAGGCGTATGTAGTGCTGGCGTTACGCCCCAAACCACGTAGTAACCAACAAAAATTGCTAGAACAAAAATAGTAATCGTTTCAACCATGATGATTCTCCTTAACCACGTTTCAGCAGCACTTGGCCGCCATGAGTGACAAGTAGTGCTTTTTGAATTTCTTCTTCAGGATTAACTGCGAAATTCTTTTCGCTATCAAACATTGTATCAATGAAATTCAG
This sequence comes from Acinetobacter sp., assembly GCF_050285345.1. Taxonomy (GTDB): domain Bacteria; phylum Pseudomonadota; class Gammaproteobacteria; order Pseudomonadales; family Moraxellaceae; genus Acinetobacter. The sequence continues at coordinate 34,003 of NZ_JBLZXR010000115.1, read as the reverse complement.
TACGTTACGCGCATACAGAGCCGACGCTTCGGTCGAAACTGTCGAAGGAATATTGGGAATACCAAGAATTTTTACACCATTGGCCGTCACGACATTTTCACCACATACAGAACCTTCAACGTTACCACCAGATTCAACCGCCATGTCTAAAATGACAGAACCTGGTTTCATCTTCGCTACAGTTTCAGCTTTGATTAAACGTGGCGCATCGCGACCCGGTAACAATGCTGTGGTAATCACGATGTCGGCATTTGATACGGCTTTATCGACAATAATCGCTTGATCGCGGATGTAGTCTTCGCCCGGCATCCAGCCATAACCATTTTTCGCTGCATCTGCGGCTTTTTGTTGTTCTTCAGGCGACATTGGTACGTCTAACCACTTACCACCTAAAGATTCAACTTGGTCACGTGCTGTAGGGCGTAAATCTGTTGCTTCAACCACTGCCCCCAAGCGTTTTGCTGTGGCAATTGCTTGTAAGCCTGCAACACCCACACCCATGATCACCACACGTGCAGGTTTTACTGTACCTGCCGCGGTCATCAGCATTGGGAACATACGTTGATATTCTGCTGCGGCCAAAAGCACCGATTTATAACCAGATAGGTTGGCTTGAGAAGAAAGCACATCCATGTTTTGCGCACGCGATAAAGTACGTGGCAAAAGTTCCAAGGCAAATGCAGACACGTTTTGTGACGCAAATTGGTCAAGTTCGGTGTTGCGGTATGGATCAAACATGCCAACAACGGTGGTTCCCGCTGCGAGCTTTTGAATTTCGTCACCTTTTGGCGCACGAACTTTCAAAATAATTTGACTACCGGTATAGGCATCATCCGTAATTTTGGCACCAACTTGTTCATAGGCGCTATCGATGTAAGCAGCTTTAACCCCTGCTCCACGTTCAATAACTACGCTATGACCAGCGCTGATCAACTTCTTTACTGTTTCAGGCGTCGCAGCGACGCGATTTTCACCGACAACAGTTTCGGCTGGAATTCCGATCTGCATGAGCGTTCCTCAAGCTAATTTTTCTTAAGTAAACATCGCAGCCTGCGATGTCTCCCCTCAGGATGTATTTTTGTACAATTTTTGGAGTTTAATTGAACTTTGCTAAAATACTACCCACTATTTATTTAATAAATATCTATATTTTGAACTCATGATTCATAAAAATAATGCGGCAATATTTCATATATCCTGATTTAACGTTTAATTTATATACATTTTTTTATGGGTTATATAACTTATACAAATACAAAGATGATTTAATCATCAGTTTTTATTAATATCTCCAACCCAATTGACATGGCAGTTGATGATTTTGACAATGATGCAGAGATTTATTTGCTGAAAACTAACAGCTCAAATCCGCGCAAAGTGCTGTCACACTGCATTTTAAGTTTTAAAGCAGTGTAGAATTGGCTTTTCTGACATTTTCAAAGCGAACGTCTCATGTAGGAACAGATCAGTTTCTACCCTAAACGGACAGAAAAATTAAAGCACGAGTAAATGCTCTTGCAGCAGCGACCCACGTTTCATTGCAGTCACTGTTCTTGATCGGCAATCTTCTCTAGAAACCCCAGAATTATTTTTTTGAGATTTAAAAAAAATTTCGACAACATTTAGCATCATGATACTAACCGTGAATATTTCGGTTTTAAAAACCACTTATGCTTCTTTTTGGTGCAAATTTATATATTCAATTTAAAGATAAACATGGGTTCACTCGATCAGTTATTTTATAAAAGAATAATGTGTTGCGGCAATTTGGCTCATTTTCAAACAATACACGGTCTTTGTTCATTCCAACCAAATCAATTTGAGAAATTGTCCCTCTGCTTATTTAGAAGTTTTTCATATAAATTCTCCTTTTTTTAAATACCGCTAACATCATTTCATCAAACCCGTACATCCTCCTAATTCACACTACAATCGGTCATCCAGATACTTTCACAGAGAAATACTTTAAGACTGGAGATTTTTTTCTTATAGTGGCACCAATCTCTGTCATAGAGATCAACCTGTAAAGGTTGTCCTCTCTAGCTCAATCTGGAAAAATGATGAATGCTTCTCTCGACATCAGTCACAACAAAGCACTTTTGTGGCTGATGGCTGCTGCATGCGGTTTATGTGCTGGTGCCAATTATTATTGCCAACCCCTGATTGCATCCATTCAACAGAGCTTCCAGATCCCACAATCTCAAGTTGCACTCACGGTCACCTTTGCTCAGGTTTCCTATGCGCTGGGCTTACTGTTTATTGTGCCGCTTGGGGATACGGTGAATAAGGCCAAATTTATCCCTATCCTCATGCTCGGTGCAGCATTTGGTTTAGGGTTATGTGCACTTTCCAACAATATTTATATGTTATGGATCGGGACGGTGATTACTGGTTTATTTTCCGTGGCAGCTCAAGTACTGATTCCATTGGTCACTGTTGCCATTCGGCCTGAAAAAATTGGGGCGGTCGTGGGCTTTTTAATGAGTGGACTTTTAGTCGGTATTTTGTTGTCAACCAGCCTTTCTGGGCTGCTGTCCAATCTGATTCATTGGAAATCCATTTATGTGCTGAGTGCGGTTTTAATGTTGATCTTAGCGGTCTTGCTCAAAAGTCGTTTGCCGATTGTCAGTATTACCCGCATGCACTATCTCCAGATTTTTCAATCCATGGGACAACTCCTCAAACAAGAGCCTCGCTTGATTTATCGTTCCCTGATTGGTGGCTGTGTTTTTGCGGCAATGAGTATGCTGTTTTCCACCATTGCCATACTGTTAACTCAGCCCCCTTTTGAATTGGCAGATGTCTGGGTCGGGATTGTGACTTTGGTCGGCGTGTTCGGTGCGCTGTCAACCCAATTGATTGGTCGCTGGGCAGATCGAGGCTATAGCCGAATGCTGACATGGTTCGGTTGCAGTATTCTAGCTTTGAGTTGGGGTTTGCTCTATCTCGGTGGACAGGTATTAATTTTTTATATTTTAGGCTATGGGCTGATTAGCTTAGGCCTTGCTATGGTGCATAGCTGTAACCAAAATATTATTTTTCGGCTCAACCCGATTGCCCGCTCGCGAATTAACTCTATCTACATGACCTTTTACTTTATTGGTGGTGCCTGCGGTTCTGCATTAGGGGTCTTTGCTTGGCATCATGGTGGTTGGATTACTACATGTTTCACAGGACTTGCACTGGTGATTGCAGCAGCAGTATTTATTGTGTTAGATCAATTATATACATCTCGATCTAAAGTTCATTCCTAAACAGTCTATATAAAAGAAGCCTCAGAAAAGAGGTCTTTTTTTTTGATCATCAATTAACACACTTGGACTACCGGATAAAAAGGTTTACCTAAATCCAGTGTTGCGGCATTTTCCAATAAAATAAACAGAAAAACTGGCAGTAAGGCCAACAGAATAGTGCAGGCATCCTGAAGCTGCTTGCGATTGACTGAACTCTTGTACGTCGCACCACCATGCACCAACTGGTTGCGTAAGGTATACATGCGGTTAAACAGCACCATTAAAATATCGACTGAATCTTTATCGCTCAAAGCACGTAATACTTTTTGCTTTTCTTGAGCCAGCCCTTCACGGCAGGCATCGTGACTAATTTTCTGATTTTGATAATCCCAAAAACCTTGATAAACATAGGGATTATCTAAAAACAGACGAATAGGCTGACTAAAACGCTCCCATAAAAGGTTATAAATTTTATGCTCTGCATCCTTTTGACAAATCAAATGAATAAATTGTCTTAAGCTTTGTTTGTCCTGTGAGGTCTGTAAATCTTGTGCATACATCGCGTTGAAAGACACCCACAGGCTAATAAATTGCAAATCTAAATCACCCTGCAAATCAATAGATTTTCTCAACCAACTTAAGCCACGATGGACACGCAAATTAAATCGGTCGCTATATTCTACCTTTCTGCTTTTAAATATTTCTTCGAGAAGCATCATTCGCTCTTCATTCCAATAGTTTATTTGTTTATTTTTCTAATAATTGAACTTACCGCAATCGTCGACTCAGATGCAATAGAAATACCTGATCGTTCACTTATTTTTATGCTTATAAAAAAACTTTAAAAGATTCAAACCACTTTTTTGAATTAATGAATCCCTCAAAGTCGAATGACTGGTTGATTTGGATAAAAAAAACGATACTGTTCTGCCATAAAAAACCACAGCAGAAACTTAAACTTACAGCGCATTATTTGGTAGTTTCTTGGGTTAAAAATGGGGAGTGTTTCAAAAAGTATGCTAAAAAAAACAGGTTGAATTTTGATAAAGTAGAGAAATGCAAATAACTCTAAAAATCAAATGTCCAACCTGCCTCAGTGACAGTATAAAGAAAAATGATCTCAAAGTAGATGGGAAACAAAATTATCAGTGCAAAGACTGTAAACACCAGTTTATTGGTGACCATGCTCTCAGCTACCTCGGATGTAATTCAGGTATGACTCGTAAAATATTACAGTTCATGGTCAGAGGTAGTGGTATACGAGATATTGCTGAGGTTCAGCGTATCAGTATTGGTAAAGTTTTACGGACTCTAACTGAATCAACATATCAAATTCAACCTAAACAAAATCATTATGACTCTCTCGAAGTAGATGAATTTTGGACTTTTGTCGGGAATAAGAATAACAAACAATGGCTTATTTACGCCTATCATCGAGAAACAGGTGAGATTGTTGCTTATGTTTGGGGTAAAAGAGATTTGGCTACAGTCCAACGACTGAAAGCAAAGCTTAAACAATTAGGTATTCACTATGCTCGAATTGCAAGTGATCATTGGGACAGTTTCATAACAGCTTTTAAAAACTGCAAGCAAAGTATTGGTAAATTTTTTACTGTAGGCATTGAAGGTAATAATTGCAGAATAAGACATCGAATTAGGCGCAGTTTTAGAAAGAGCTGTAATTTTTCAAAAAAGCTTGAAAACCATTTAAAAGCCTTCGACCTAACCTTCTTTTACATGAATAATGGTTTTATTTAATGGCAGCATACTTTTTGAAACACCACACAAAAATGATAATAAAAAGCCGTCAATGTTTAAAATTGGCGGCTACTGATCACTAGAGCTTAATTACAAAAAACTTTGCTTTTAAACCAGTCCATAAAACAGCAGTTAAAAAATCAAGCTAACATATAAATCATCGGTATAGTCACCTGCTGGTGTTAATGCATTAGGACGTTCGACTAGTTGAACAGTAACTGTATATTGATTTGCACCAGATGCACTCATAGGCGAACCCCAACGCGAGCTTGAACCTCCCGAAACATTCATTTGCGTTTGTAACCGGCCTAAGCGGCCATTGGTTAAATAGCTTCGACCCGATGAACCTTCAGCATTGCGCGACCTAAACTGAATAGCATATTTTTGGTCGCAATTTACTTTAATCGACAACGCTGTACGGGTTTGTGTCGTAGCATTGAGCTGAAGCTGGCTTGAGCTCATTCGATCAATTTGACATTGCTGTGCATGTCCACTCACTGCCACCATCATTCCTACTAATCCTAGGAAATAATTCATTTTCATCTCATCCTCCTTACTCACAGACAACACGCATCGGTTGAGCATTGGCTGTGGAATCTTTAGCTTCTTTCTCTGTGATATTCAAATCAAATGAACATGTTGAGTTATCACCATAAAGAATTGTCATTTTATGAGTTCCAGAGGTCACACCATATAAAGTGACTGAACCATCTGATGTAATTGGATAAACATCACCATTCTCAAGATGGAGTTCTGAACCTGGCTTAAAGCTTGTCCCATTTTCATCTTCTGGCTGTATGGTCAGCATAAAAGTATGCTGAATAGGAAAATTCACCACATATCCGCGCTGATTAAGTGCAGTTAAAGGTTTAGATGAAGCATCATATTTTTCTTCAATCGGTAACTGATTTTCATCAAAACCAATATCATATTGAATATAAGGCACAATATCGTGCACAAAGGCATAACCCTTTTTATTGGTTTTTTCGACAGGATTTAAAGCACTAAGCACGTCAATATTTGCATAGTCACCCACCTGTACAACAGCAAAAGCATTACTAATCGATTTAGTAAAATTCACTCGCCCATCTAAGAATGCAATAGCACCGCTATAACCAATAGTTGAATCACTTTCGTGCTCATATTGATAATGCTGTACACTCAAGTCACCAGCGCGGGTTTTAGCCACTGCATTAAAATTGGCAATATTTTCTTCCTGTCGACGGTTAACGCCAACCGCATAGTCCAATCCAACTTGCCTGCCGCTATCATGCACATATTGCAAACTAGCATTTTCATCATTCGATGCATAATTCAAATAGACTTTATTTCGTGTATCGAAATTATAGGTAGCACTTAAAATCCCACCGCTTTCCTTAATTTCACCAAAACGTTGAAAATACCCCAACCCCAAGGAAATGTTATTTCCAATTAAACGACTAAAACCGATATTGAAAACTTTGTCATCAGTAAATGGGGTATTACTATCCTGATAATATTTTTGTTCTGCATAACTCACATTTATATTTTGAAAAAATGGTACTTCACTAAATGTCAGATAGGCAAAATTTTCAAATTTAGGTACAGCATTATCCAATAATGGATCATCTCCCACATATCTAAAATTTTCTTCCGAATATTTAGAACTCATACCCATGGACATACGACCAAATTCTTTACTTAAAGATAAACCATATAAAAACTTTGAACCCTCATTTGAATGAGCATTCAAAATAAGAGTATCCAAAACTACAAAATACGGTAGTCCCTGAGTCCAAGTAATCCCCATATTTTGTAGATCTTCTGTATAGGAAATATTCGTCCCCAAAGAAGTCGTTTCCTTAATCCCTTTGCGGTAATAAAAATTCGCTAAAAAATCACGGTAATCATCACTAGAGGAGTAGTAGTTATAGCGAAGTTTACCCAAGGAAATATTGTATTCACTCAGGCCTTTACGTAACAGTTTATTATTGATCAAAACAGGTAATGTTCTAACACTTCGATTACCTAGCACATCCTCAACCACAATTTGTGCATTACCTGTGTAATTAACCTGAGATCCCGTCTGTAGTACATAATCGCCAGGACTTACTCTTTGATTATAAATTTTGACGCCATTCATATACAGTTCTACTGTCGATGGTAATCTAGCAGAGCCCTGCAACTGAGGCGTATTCCAATAAACAAAACCAGGACGCTCTAAATAGTTTGTCCCCCAGTTGATCCCAGCAAAACGCAATGTATTAAAAAAAGAATTGGATGCCGTTGTTGTATCACCCAAGGTGAGTTTGGTTAGTTTATCAGGAAAGTCGATATCTAAACTTGTACCCAATCGTACTGTTTTTTCATCCATCGACTCACTGTTATACAACATAGAGTTTTTAAAAAACCAGAAATTTTTAAAAACTCCTAAATCCACTAAACCATTATATCCTTTCAAAAATTCTGAGTGGTTATATTGCATTTCATAATTGATAAATCCACCTAAACTCGCTTTTTGTGGGCGATCAAACTCATAATCACCATAACGCCCAGTTAAAAAGTATTGGCTTGGAATTGTTAATTTAATAGATTGACTTTCTTCATCAAAATCAGCCAACATTGGGTCTTTTGAAACTAGACAATAATCGTTAGCGCTATCCAGTTTAACTAAGCTTTTTGTATCAATATTACGATTAGTCAATAAAGTACATTCAATATAATAATTTGAATCACGCTTGATTAAGGTTGCATCTACATTTTGATTAAGATTATTTATCCATAAATTGGTAATGAAATTTTCACTTGTTAATTCATTTGCATTTGCACTCATAACCAAGAAAACATTCATTATGACTATTATTTTTTTGTTTATAGCCATATTAACTCTCCCAATTGTTAGCTAAATAATTTCATCTCAATCGCTTTTTTCGAGTTATTTGTTTCAAGTACAACGTTGTATTTTTTGACATTAGTTAAATCAACATTATCTAAATCATAAAACATTTTTTGCTTAGCCAGAACATATGCCATGGTTTCACTACTGAAAACTACTTTTTTCTGCTCATCTAATATTTTCAGTTTAGTTACTTGCACATGAGAATTAGCTAAATTATTCAAAACCAATTTATTATTTTGCACTTCAAAATTAACTTTAACATCATCCTTCTTACCAACAAATACAGGTAAATTAAAATTTACTAAAAATTTAACCATAGTCTGATTACCTATTGGAGTAATCTCATCGATAACAATTCGCCACGCCTCTTCAGTTTTAGTGTTTAAAGTGGCTGCTATAGATGGTGTAAAACCCACACGAATAGCTTGTCGTTTATTTGGCTGTAAAATAAAGTTTTTAGGGTTGATAATAATATTATTATCCGGTTCTAAAACATTTTCACCTTGTGCATTTTGCGTCCACTTAAATACCTTAACTTCAAAAACCCTTTTTTCTGTTTCATCAACAGACTCTAAGGTTAATGTCGTCGACTTTTGCTTATTAGGATTCTCAATAAACATCTGTACAGGCGAGACTGAAACCCCAGCAAAAATATTGAAGGTAAACAGCAGTGACGTCATCAAAACCAATAATTTACTTTTCATTATCTAGCTCTTTTTAATTGTAATTAATCTGACTCATTGCTGACAACAAGCCAGATTTTATATTAAATTTTCTTTTTATATGTCACTGAAGCATGCTGTTATTTATTAACAGCAGTTTACAGTTTAGTAATACACACGGATTTTGTATGTATCAGTATAATCACCAGCTGCTGTTGTTGCCGGCACAGCTGCTTTAGTACGGGCTGTTACAGTGAAGTTATCGACTGATAAGCCAGCATAGTTATTGTTACCCCAAGATGGAGTAGATGGACCTGCGCTGCCTGAGTTTTTAGTAGTTGTAATTACTGTACTGATTTTATTCCCACTACCATTTTTAACAAATGTGTTTGGATCAGTACCAGCATTTGCTGTACTTAAGTTCAGAATATAATGCGTATTTGTTGTTACGCTATAAGTTGAAGTAGCATTACTTGCATCTGTTTTTAATACTAAATCTTTTGGATCAGAAATAGTACATTTTTTAGGCATATGCAATTTAATTGGAATATCTTTGCTACAACCCATTTCTGTACAGCCTTTCCAGCGGTCATTATTACCACCTGATTTTGCTGCCTCATCTGCAAAAGCGCCTGCTGAGCATGCACCGAGTACTAATGCTGCTAAAGCAGCTTGCGTCATCTTATTCATAATACTTCTCCATTCTCATTTGAGATTTATTAGTATGCGCAGCAAAGGGTTTTATGTAGAAAAACTACTTAATTCATATTTCCCTAAGTGCTGACCCATTCTTAACCAAGTAAAAATAAAAAAAACCCATTAATGATTATTCATATGAAAATTCATTTAAATTATTTTTTCCTTACGTTAAAAATATATTATTGTTTTTTAAATAAATTTATAATAATACTGATTTTAAATTTTTCTATCCCTATCCCAAATTCTTGGGATTTTACAACTATCCCTATTTTTGGGGATATTTTATCTTATTGTTTTTATACTAAAAAGTAGGCATCCTTCAAACATAGAATGTTACATCTTTCGCAAATAATTTATAAAATAGCTCAAATTAAAACTTAAATCATTTTTTATTAGTTGATAATTCAACCAATAAAATAGAATAATTCGATCAAAAATAAAAATCGATCAAAAAAAAGAATATACAACCCCTAGTTTTAGGTATGTCTTTTATACATAAAAACATGAAACACATCACAAACTATTATTAGTTTGCAACAAAAACCTATTTCCACTTAACTCTAAAGTATCAAAAAGAATAGTAATATTACGTTTATATAAATTTCGATTAACTTATTTACCACTCGTTTGATGATTCTCAATTTCTTAGTAGTCTTTCTAATTACACGATTTTTCACATATTGACATTAAAATATGCCCTATCCACCAACAATTTTCTAATCTTTTTTTATTCACAAATTTATGATTTAACTTTATCTATCACATTCATGATTAAGTAAAATATATAAATAAAAAAAGCCTCAGATTTCTGAGGCTTTTATGTGTTTTTATTCTTAATTTATACGATACAATAAACCTTGATCTACAAGATAGATTTGCCCTTGGCCAAAATCAATGTGTTGAATCTCCCCTTTTAACGTTGGAAAACCCACTATTTTTTCTAATTGGGGTGCTCTTTGAAATTGGTGAGTTTTCGGATTATACATCCAATAAATAAAACGCTTATCTTCTATTTTTAAGCCATCAGATGTATCTGATAACACTACATCATAGTAACCATCAAAATTTACATCCAAGAAACCAATACTATTACCAAAAGCATTAAACCCTTCCAGTGTCTGCATGACCTGTCCATTATTTTTATTTATCACATCTACACGTTTTATAGAACGCCCATAAGGTTGATCCTCTCCTTGCACCCCATAAAACTTAAACAACAAAACTGGCTTATCTAAGGCCTTAAATGCGGGCTCAAATTGCAATGATAAAGATGCACCTTGTTCAATCAAAGTCACTTTGAGCGCACCAGTATTCGCATTTAGCACCCCTGTCAGTTGATAACTGCTATTTACTGGCGGCTCTGCCTGAACAGCTATAGACTGTAGATTGAGTTGATCACCTTTTTGTATGCCTTTAAAGCTGACACGTTTTGGGTTTTGTAAATCAACAAGCGTGCCATGTGGATTCCAAATGCCCGCATACAAATCTAAAAAATAACGCCCATCGGTAGATTTCAGCATACGTTGCATGGAAATACGTACATCAGATAAGGGTTTAAGTGACTCCTGCTCAAGCTGCGGCGTTTCAGCAAAGCTGAATAACGGAATAAATAAAGATACAATCAAGGAAATTTTTAATGTTTTCATTTATAAACCACACCTCATTTATTATGAATTACGCCCACTCTATCACAACATAAATACAGCACAGCTAAAGTCAATATAGGAGTTTTGCAACGAAGCTTAAAATCAATTCAGCATAAAAACCTATATATTTTAAAGCAATTCAGGCCACATCTCCTAGCTCTTCTTATTAAAATCCAAATCTAAATGATTATTCCTATAATAAAAACCCACTCATTTTGAGTGGATCTTCGCCTTCAAATCAATTGATTCGAGAAATTAGTTCTTTTCTTTATCCACGATTTTTTTCACTTAAATCCAAGGTACGAAAAGAAAGGAAAGCTCTGCTTTCCTTTCTTTGAGGCACGTAACTTTAGACATTAAAAAACCCACTAAAAATGAGTGGGTTTTTTCAAATCAATTTATTCGAGAAATTAGTTTTTCTCTTTATCAACGATTTTGTTTGCTTGAATCCAAGGCATCATCGCGCGTAATTTGCCACCAGTCACTTCGATACCGTGAGCTGCGTTTTGACGACGACGAGCTGTCATTGATGGATAGTTCAATGCACCTTCGTTAATGAACATCTTCGCATATTCACCAGATTGAATACGTTTAAGCGCATTACGCATCGCTTCACGAGACTGTTCGTTGATTACCTCAACACCAGTTACGTATTCGCCGTATTCAGCATTGTTCGATACTGAGTAGTTCATGTCCGCGATACCGCCTTCGAACATTAAGTCAACGATCAATTTAAGTTCGTGTAGACATTCGAAGTATGCCATTTCTGGTGCATAACCTGCTTCAACCAAAGTTTCGAAGCCCATTTTAACCAACTCAACCGCACCGCCACAAAGAACTGCTTGCTCACCGAATAAATCAGTTTCAGTTTCTTCACGGAATGAAGTTTCGATAATACCCGTACGACCGCCACCAACGCCTGAAGCGTATGAAAGCGCAACGTTACGTGCATTACCAGAAGCATCTTGATGCACAGCAATTAGATCAGGTACACCTGAACCACGTTGGAATTCTGAACGTACAGTGTGACCAGGTGCCTTCGGTGCAACCATGATTACGTCAAGGTCAGCACGTGGAACAACTTGGTTGTAAAGTACAGAGAAACCGTGAGCAAATGCGAGAGTCGCACCTTCTTTGATGTTTGGCTCAATTACATCACGGTAAAGTTGAGATTGGAATTCATCTGGAGTTAGAATCATTACAAGGTCAGCTTGAGCTACAGCAGCAGGTACTTCTGAAACTTTAAGACCAGCATTTTCAGCTTTTTTCCAAGAAGTAGAGCCTGCACGTAAACCTACAGTTACGTCAACGCCTGAATCTTTAAGGTTAAGCGCATGTGCGTGACCTTGTGAACCATAACCAATGATTGCTACTTTTTTGCCTTGGATGATAGATAAATCTGTGTCTTTATCGTAAAAAATTTGCATTGCTGTCTCCGCTAAAATGCTTTTGTTTCCTTTCACTGAACACGGTGATGTTGTGTGCTTATTCACAGTGTTCAGCCCTCATCCGAAAATGAAGTAAATAAATTTTAAATTAGATGGTTAAAACTTTTTCGCCACGTGCGATGCCAGATACGCCTGAACGCACAACTTCAAGAATTGTATTTTCAGCCAAAGCATCAATAAAACCATCAATCTTTTCAGTTGTACCTGCGATTTGAACGGTATAAGTCGTTGGCGTTACATCAACCACTTGTCCGCGGAAAATATCCGCAGTACGTTTAATCTCAGCACGTGCTGAACCCAATGCTTTGACTTTAATCAGCATCAGTTCACGTTCAATATGCGCACCTTCAGACAAATCTACAACCTTCACAACTTCAACCAGCTTGTTTAATTGTTTGGTGATTTGCTCGATCTTGTGGTCATCGCCATACGTTGTCAACGTTAAACGTGACAACGTTGGGTCTTCAGTAGGTGCTACGTTCAAAGTCTCAATGTTATAACCACGTTGAGAAAACAAACCCACTAAACGTGAAAGCGCACCTGCTTCGTTTTCCATGAGTACAGAAATAATGTGTCTCATTGTGTACGCTCCCCTTTGCCTAACCACATATCCTTCATAGACTGACCAGCAATCAACATTGGATAGACGTGCTCAGTACGGTCAACCATCACGTTAATAAATACGCATTTGTCGTTAATTGCCATGGCTTCTGCAAGCTTAGACTCAAGCTCATCTGCATGGTTAATTTCAATGCCTACATGACCGTATGCTTCCATCAATTTAGGGAAGTCTGGAAGTGACTCAACATAAGAGCTTGAGTGGCGACCTTCATAGTTCATATCTTGCCATTGCTTCACCATACCGAGTGCACGGTTGTTCAAGCATAGAATTTTTACATTTAAGCCATATTGCTTACATGTAGAAAGTTCTTGGATACACATCTGAATCGATGCTTCACCTGTAATACACACCACTTGTTGATCTGGGAATGCCAATTTTGCAGCCATTGCGTATGGTAGGCCCACACCCATCGTACCTAGACCACCTGAGTTGATCCATTGACGTGGGCGCGTGTATTTGTAATACAACGCACCAAACATTTGGTGCTGACCCACATCAGAAGTAATGATCGCTTGGCTATTGGTAATTTTGTCCAATGCTTCCACCACTTGCTGTGGCTTCATGCTGCCATCAGTTGGCTTGTCATAATTCAAACCATGAACTTGACGCCATTCATTAATTTGTTTCCACCAAGCCGCAATATCTTCAGGATTTGGCTTAGATACATTTAACTGCTTCAACTGTGCTAACATTTCTGTCAATACAGGTTCAACTGCACCTACAATTGGAATATGCGCCATAATCGTTTTTGAAATCGTCGCAGGGTCAATATCAATATGAATGACTTTGGCATTTGGACAGAATTTCGCAGGATTATTGGTCACACGGTCATCGAAACGCGCCCCCACACACAGAATTACATCTGCATTATGCATGGTCATGTTCGCTTCGTAAGTCCCATGCATGCCCAACATACCGATGAATTGTTCATCGTTACCCGGATAAGCACCCAGACCCATCAAGGTACTGGTTACTGGGTAGCCCAATAAATGCGCCAACTCAGTCAATTGCGCTGATGCATTACCCTGAACCACTCCACCACCTGAATAAATGATTGGACGTTTTGCATGGATTAATTCATCAATCGCTTTACGAATTTGACCTGAGTGACCACGATGTGGCGGTTGATACGAACGCATCTTCACTTTTTCAGGATATTCGTACGCAAATTTTTCCGCTGGGTTTGTCGCATCTTTTGGAATATCAACAACTACAGGACCCGGACGACCTGATGAAGCAATATAGAATGCTTTTTTAATGATCGCAGGAATTTCGCTTGCATGACGTACTTGGAAACTGTGTTTTACGATTGGGCGAGAAATACCAACCATATCCGTTTCTTGGAACGCATCCTCCCCGATAAGATGGCTTGCAACCTGACCAGACAAAATCACCATTGGGATTGAGTCCATATATGCCGTTGCAATTGGAGTTACGGTATTTGTCGCACCCGGACCAGATGTCACAAGGACCACACCGGTCTTACCCGTTACACGTGAGTAAGCATCAGCCATATGACCTGCGGCTTGCTCGTGGCGCACGAGGTAATGATTGATTTTTTCTTGTTGAAATAGCGCGTCGTAAATATGGAGTACTGCGCCGCCTGGGTATCCAAAAACATGTTCAACGCCTTCGTCCGCTAAAGCGCGAACAAGCATTTCACCACCAGATAAAAGTTCCAACGTGATTCACCCTAATCTTTTTTCACGCACAAATGGAGGGCATTTGTCGTGGTTAATTCATTAACTGTGTGCTCTGTTATAGCACACAAATTTCATAGTTTTCATAGCAATAAGAAAAAAATCTGACCTGCTTGCTGTTTGAGCAATATGGGGTCTAAAACATGTTGGGATAAACATATTTTGTTGGCTTTGTTCAACTTCTCGGCTAGAGAAGAAGTCCATTGCTAAAATGTACTTATTCGAAGGGTGATCGATCTAAGACATATAAAACTAAAGACAGCATTTTTGTAGTTTCAAACACTAAAGTCAAGTTTAAAAATCGGCTTTTTTCTGATTAATTACAGACCGTTTGTTTTTTAGGCATTGTGCGACACTTCACATTCTTTATAGTTGAATGACTCATAACTGAATATTCGCATTCCCATAAAATACTTTTATAAATCTAATAAATAAATTAAATGATTCATCCCTATTTATTCCAACATGAAATATCGTTCTGACTTGACGGTGTCATTTTGCAGTTAAACCAACCGTTATTTAAAACCTACTCAAACCTACTTACGTGGGTTTGATGTTTAATTCCTACTTCATCGTTAAGAACCAATTGCTATTGCTTTTGGGATTACCTCAACTCCATAGGCTGTCACGGTGTAACTCACCGCCATTGGTAACTTAGATAGCTACCAATTCTTTATCTGCATATCTTAGAATATTAATAGCAGCATTAATATCCCTGTTGTTAACGGTGTTACATGAACACCTCCACTCACGCATTGATAGTGTTAAGTTTTGATTTAACTCACCACATTGTGAACACATTTTACTACTTGGAAAGAATCTTCCGACAGAAAGGATGGACTTTCCATGTTGTGCAGCTTTATAGATTAATTGTCGCTTGAACTCATGAAACCCCATATCTGATATGGCTCTTGAGAGTTTACGATTTTGCACCATACCCTTTACATTTAAATCTTCAACTGCAATCACATCGAATCGCTTAACCAAATCTGATGTAATTTGATGAAGATTGTTTTTTCTTAGGCATGATATTTTGTAGTGCAAACGAGAGAGCTTGGTTTTCGCTTTTTCTCTATTTTGACTACCTTTCTTTTTACGGCTAAAAGACTTTGATAGCCTTCTTAGCTTGGCAAGTTGTTTTTTTAGTGGCGTACTTGATGGGATAACCTCACCATTGGATAAGGTGGCTAGATTAGAAACACCTAAATCAATACCAGTAGACAAACCTGTTTTTGGATGCAACTTTGCAATTTGATTTAACTCAACAGTAATCGAAGCAAACCACTTGCCTCCATGTTTGAATATTTTTGCAGATAATATTTTCCCTTGATAACGCAAATCCTCAGTCATTTTCACCCAACCTAAATTTGGGATACTGATTTTTCTATCTTTAATGCGGAATTGGTCGTTTGACAATGAAAAGCGATCATCTATACCTTTTTTTCTAGGTCTAGGATATTTTGATTGACCATTAAAAAAACGATTAAATGAATTACCTAATTGTTTGATAGCAAGCTGTGGAGCACATTTAGTCACTTTCAGCATAAAAGGGTATTTATCACGCTTAAATGAATTTAGGTGCTTTCTGATTTTAGCTTCGGATGGTTTGTTTAGGAGTTTTTTATCGACTTCAACGCCATAATATTCACATTGATCTCGATATTCTTTATCCGCTTTATATTGGCGTTCCCACTCTTTTAAAGCCCAATTATACGATAAACGTGCAACACCACTTGCTTGTGCAAAATGGCTTGCTTGCTTATTATTTGGCATCAATTGGATTACATGCCCTCGTATAAATTGGCTCATAGTGCGTCTTTAACCGCCTGTATTAGCTTTTGATTTTTCTTGCTACGGCTACCATACAACCTTGCTGAAAACACAGTGATAATCTCCAAAACATCTTGAGCAAGTTCTTCCTCAAAAGATAAATTTTCACCTTTATTTAGAATAACGATTTCAACATTTTTAGCTTCACACAATGCGAAAACCAATTCAGCTCCAAAACGCAATAAACGATCCTTGTGAGTTAAAACTAAACGCCCAATTTCGTCATTCATAATCGCTTCAAGTAGCTTATTTAAACCTTTTTTCTTGTAGTTCATACCAGAACCCAAATCAGAAATTAATTCAAACGTCCAACCTTGATTTGCACAGTACATTTCAAGAACTTGTTGTTGACGAATTAAATCTTCCTTTTGGTCATGACTAGATACCCTTGCGTATGCAATGGTTTTTCTTTGGTGTTGACTGTCGAGCTTATGTATTTGCTCAGGCGTAATCTTACTCAGATCATATCGTCTGTGATTTTTAGGGGTTCGATCTGCAACCAAAGTGCCTTCCTCATCCCAACGTCTTAATGTTTGAATGGAAACACCTAGGGTTTTAGCTGCAATGCTAATACTTACATATTTACTCATACTGTATATATTAATGCAGATATAGGTAGATTTCAATTAGCAGTTACCAACCCTCTTTTATGTCTGTATTTTAAACACTTAACTTTGCTTTTACGTTATATTTTAATCCTGCTAATGATCTATCTATTCTTGAGAAAAACATAGATTCTGTGCATAAAAAAGTGCAAAATTTTAGATATTGATTGACCATATTCATTAGAATAATTTAGGGGTTTACCTGTGATGAAAACCGTATTTACTCAGCCAGTTTGTTTACTATTTTCAGTTGCTGCTTTGATCTGTTCGAGCCAAGTGTCTGCCAAAGAATATTACAAATGGGTCGATGCCAAAGGCTCAACGCATTACACCACAACCCCACCACCCAAAAATGCACAGCGCAAAGGTAAAGTGAATACTTATGGTGGCAGTCAATCGACACAGACAACTTCTGCGAAAAGTGCTGAACAGGTTTCACGTGAAGCGGAGCATGCTGAGCAGCAACAAGCAGAGCAACAACGTGAAGCCAATGAAGCATTGCGCCAAGGGCAAGCGGTAGCAGCGGCACCGCAATAAGAATCAATTTATAGTTTAAATGAACTGATTTATTTACCTCAGCTCACCGCACAAAATTCACTATTGGGGTGATTTTGCGCTATGCTGTAGCACAAACTTTTTTTCAACTGTTATTATTAAATTTACGTTTATGACTACTCACATTGACCCTGAATATCAAGCCAGTGCGATTGAACCAACAGTCCAAAAAGACTGGGAAACTCGCAAAGCCTTTAAAGTTGCCGACCAAGTAGAGGGACCGCGTCGTTATATCCTCTCGATGTTCCCTTATCCAAGCGGCAAACTGCATATGGGTCATGTGCGTAACTACACCATTGGTGACGTAATCAGTCGTTTCCACCGTTTACAAGGTGAAACTGTTCTACAACCAATGGGTTGGGATGCTTTTGGTCTACCTGCTGAAAACGCTGCGATTGCCCATCAAGTTGCGCCTGCAAAATGGACTTTTGAAAATATCGCTTACATGCGTGACCAATTGAAAAAATTGGGTCTGTCTGTCGATTGGGATCGTGAATTTGCCACTTGCACCCCTGAATACTACCGCTGGGAACAATGGTTATTCGTTCAGCTGTATAAAAAAGGCTTGATCTACCGTAAGCTTTCTACCGTGAACTGGGATCCAGTCGATCAAACTGTTTTGGCGAATGAACAAGTTGAAAATGGTCGTGGCTGGCGTTCAGGCGCATTGGTTGAAAAACGTGATATTCCAATGTACTACTTCCGCATTACCGATTATGCACAAGAGTTATTGGATGATTTAGAAACGCTTAAAGACGGTTGGCCACAACAAGTTTTAACCATGCAACGTAACTGGATTGGTCGCTCACAAGGGATGGATATTACTTTCCCTTCAGCAAATCCAGAGGTTTATGCAGATGGCTTAACTGTATTTACTACACGTGCCGATACCTTAATGGGTGTGACCTATGTTGCGGTTGCAGCGGAACATCCAATGGCGTTAAAAGCAGCTGCTATTCAAGAAGCCGCAGGCAATCCTGAATTGGCTGCATTTATTGAAGAGTGCCGTATGGGTTCTGTTGCAGAAGCTGATTTGGCCACTGCTGAAAAGAAAGGCATGGCAACAGGTTTATCAGTTAAACATCCTGTGACTGGCGAAGAAGTTCCCGTTTGGATTGCCAACTACGTATTGATGTCTTACGGTTCTGGCGCGGTGATGGCGGTGCCTGCACACGACGAGCGTGACTTCGAATTTGCCAATAAATACGGCTTAACCATCAAGCAAGTGATTGATGCCAAAGGCGCAGATGATAGCGATTTTAATGCAAGCCAATGGCAAGAATGGTACGGCTCGAAAGAAGGAAAATTGGTCAATTCAGGTGAATTTGATGGCCTAGAGTTCCAAGCAGCTTATGATGCCCTCCTTGCAAAATTAGAACCAACTGGTTTAGCAAGTTCTAAAGTTCAATTCCGTTTACGTGACTGGGGTGTATCTCGTCAACGTTACTGGGGTTGCCCAATTCCAATGATCAACTGTGAAAAATGTGGTCAAGTCCCTGTTCCAGAAGATCAATTACCTGTGGTATTACCGACGGATGTTGTTCCAGACGGTTCCGGTAACCCACTAAACAAAATGCCTGAATTCTACCAAACCACTTGCCCATGCTGTGGTGGCGAAGCGCGTCGTGAAACCGATACGTTAGATACCTTCGTAGAGTCATCTTGGTACTATGCGCGCTACGCATCTCCAGATTTTACCGATGGCTTGGTCAAACCTGAAGCAGGTCAAACTTGGCTGCCTGTGAACCAATATATTGGCGGTGTAGAACACGCGATTCTGCATTTACTGTATGCGCGTTTCTTCCACAAATTGATGCGTGATGAAGGTGTAGTTCAAGGCAACGAACCATTCACCAACTTGTTAACGCAAGGTATGGTGCTTGCAGATACTTACTACCGTGAAGCAGATTCTGGCAAGAAAACATGGTTTAACCCTGCCGACATCGAGCTTGAACGTGACGAAAAAGGTCGCATTACTTCTGCCAAATACCAAGGTGATGGTCAGGAAGTGACTGTTGGCGGTCAAGAAAAAATGTCGAAATCGAAAAATAACGGTATCGACCCACAATCAATTATTGACCAATACGGCGCAGATACTGCACGTGTGTTCATGATGTTTGCCGCACCACCAGATCAATCACTTGAATGGTCAGATGCAGGGGTTGAGGGCGCGAACCGTTTCTTAAAACGTGTATGGCGCCTTGCTGCGAGCTTCCTTGAAAAAGGTAATGCTGCGACTCAATTTGATGCTGCGAAACTTTCAACAGCGGCACAAGATTTACGTCGTAAAACGCATGAAACCATTCAAAAAGTGGGTGATGATATTGCACGTCGTCATGCCTTTAACACTGCAATTGCAGCGATGATGGAATTATTGAATGCAAATAATAAGTTTGAAGCAAACGATGATAGCGATGTTGCCGTTGCACGTGAATCTATCACTACGCTTTTAATCTTGCTTGCACCATTTGCACCACATTTAAGTCAGACTTTATTGACTGAGTTTGGTCTGGACTTAACACAAGTGCAATTCCCAACGGTTGATGAGTCGGCATTGACACGCAATACACAAACCATTGTGGTTCAAGTGAATGGTAAGCTTCGCGGTAAATTGGAAGTATCTGTCGATGCATCTAAAGATGAGATTCTAGCTCAAGCTAAAGCATTGCCAGAAGTTCAGCAATTCTTGACAGGTCCAACCAAGAAAGAAATTGTCGTGCCAAATAAACTCGTGAATTTAGTGGTTTAATTCCTTATAGCTCCTTTTCCCTCTGGGATGAGGAATATATTCCGCAAGGGGATGAGGGATATTAAAAATAAATAAACCTCTCCCCTTGCGAAACAGTGTTTCTCATCTCCTAAAAGGAGAGGGAATTAAAGGATTTCACAATTCCCAAACAAAGCCCGTTGCCAGTCAGCGGGCTTTGACTTTACAATCCACACAGGATTTCAAAATTACCCCTTCGGGAAACAGAGGACGCTCTATGCATTTGGTTCAACGTGTTGCTGCAATTGTATTAACTATGGGCCTGAGTGCAGGCATGGTCGGTTGTGGTTTTCATTTAAAAGGCACCAATCCTACTTCTGTACCCGTAGCCTATTCAAAAATGCGTTTGGCACTCCCTGAGAATACCGACGATTTACATGAAAAATTAGCCATTTACCTCGGTTCTGCAGGCGTACAGCTCAGCAATAATCCAGACGCCTATGTTCTTCATGTTTTGGACTATAAACCGCAGCGTTTAGAGCTGAACGGCAAATTAGTCGAAACATTGCTGCGCCTGAATGTCACTTTCCGGATTGAAGATGCACAAGGCAATCCTTTAACCGAACCACGGACTTTAGTGGCAACGCGTAGCTATCAATATGATGTGGCAACAGTAAACACCGATGACCAAGAAGAAAAATATTTAAAACAAGTCATTATTGATGATATTGCACAGCAAATTGTGCGTCAGATTTCATCTAACCGCTTACCCAAAGCCAACCCACTGACTGCACCAAGCAAAGCTGAGTAATTTCGATTTATGAAACTTGACTACCTTCAGGCATTAAAACGTGTTGATGACGCTCAAGGTGCCTGGGTGTTACATGGTCAAGAACCGCTGCTTGAACAGAACCTGCTCGATGCCTTCCGCAAAAGCTGGAATGCGCGTGAAATTGAGCGGCAGCGTTATGACATTAGCTCAGTGTCTGATTGGAAAAATGTCTTTAATGCCTTAAACAGCTTGTCCCTATTTTCCAGTCAATTGGCTGTTGAAGTACACGGCAATATTAAACCCGATGCCAATGGCTTGAAGTTGCTGAAAAGCTATTTGCAGCACAATGAAAGTAACTTGCTGTTGGTGGTGATGCCCAAACAGGACAGCGCCAGCCTCAAAACCAGTTTCTTTCAAACTATGGATGCCAACGGGGTCAATGTTGCTCTTACCGCCAACTACCCCAAAGATCGACAACAAATTTTAGCGGTCGAAGCACAGAAACTTGGCATTCAACTGGCCAATGATGCTTGGCAATGGCTAGAACAACATCATGAACATAACTTGCTGGCAGCAAAAAATAGTTTGATGCGTGTTGCCGACACCTTCCCTGAAATTGATGTAATTCAAATTGATCACTTATATTCGTGCTTACAAGATCAGTCTCGCTATACCACCTACGACCTCAATGACGCGATGTTGCAGGGCAATTTGGCGCAATCGATTAAAATTTTTCAATACTTAATCGCTTCTGGCGAACCGATGTCGCTGATTTTATGGAGCATCAGTAAAGAAATGCGTTTACTGATGCAACTGTTTGAACAGCCACAAAATGCCCTTCAAATTGGGATCTGGAAAAACAAAATTGGCTTATATCAACAAGCGCTACGACGTTTAAATGCCAATGAGTTTTTAACTTGGCCTGCCCTATTGTTACGTTTGGATGCTTCGATCAAAGGTCTAGGGCAAGAAAATCCGGAACATTTGGTGCAACAAGCCATTGCCAGCTTATGCGGGCGTAAACTTTTTTATTAATTTAGACAGATCTCATTTATATCTAGATTATTTTTAAGCACCATCAGCATGAAAAGAATAATTATCATTTCCATTTGTTCAAAAAATTCACAATTTATCCGTATTTAAATCATATAATTCAGCCATCTTTCTAAATTCACTTCTGCCAAACATGCCAAAAATAAAACCAGCAAAATTGATCGTTGCCATCATCGCTGCCCTCGCGATTGCTGTCACTGCATGGCATTTTTTCAAACCGAAAGACGTACAACCCCAATACATTAGCGCCGAAGTGAGTCGTGGCAATATTGAAAACTCTGTACTCGCAACCGGTGTACTTGAAGCAACCAAAATGGTCAGTGTCGGTGCGCAGGTGTCTGGTCAAGTTAAAAGAATGTATGTGCAGCTAGGCGATGAAGTGAAACAAGGTCAACTGATTGCACAAATTGATTCGGTGCGTCAGGAAAACGATTTAAAAACAGCAGAAGCCAGCATTAAAAATCAACAAGCACAGTTGGCAGTCAAGCAAGCAACTTTGGCAAAAGTTGAAGCAGAATATAATCGTCAACAGGCCATGTACGCACAAGATGCAACCAGCCGTGCCGAATTAGAATCGGCATTGGCCAGTTATAAAACAGCACAAGCGGACATTGCAGCAATGAATGCTCAAATTGAACAGTCACGTTTAACTTTGGCTACCGCAAAAGAAGATTTAGGCTACACCCAAATTGTGGCACCGATGGATGGCACCATCGTGGCGATTGTGACCGAAGAAGGTCAAACCGTAAACGCCAATCAAAGTGCACCAACCATTGTCAAACTGGCGAAGCTTGACACCATGACCATTAAAGCTGAAATTTCTGAAGCTGATGTCATGAAAGTCCAAGAAGGTCAAAGTGTTTACTTTACGACTTTGGGCGACAGTGAAACAAAACACTATGCTACCCTGCGCCAAGTTGAGCCTGCACCAAACTCAATTAACACCGAAAGCAACAGCAACACCTCTTCGTCTTCAAGTACTGCGGTTTACTACAACGCCTTATTTGATGTTCCAAATGAAGATGGCAAATTGCGTATTGATATGACCGCTCAGGTTTATATTATTTTAGATGAAGCGAAAAACGTCTTAACCATTCCTGCTGCTGCGGTACAAAGCTCGAATCGCCCTCAACGCAAAAGAACGGAAGCCAATGCAGATTCAACAAATCGGGCGCGTAGCGACCAAAAAGAAGGTACGGACAATGCCAACCATCCAAAACGCTTAGAATTAACCACTGCTGAAAAAGCCTTAGTGAAACAAGGTAAAGCCACGGTATCAATGGTTCGTGTACTACAAGCCGATGGTTCTGCACAACCACAAGCAGTATTAATTGGTTTAAATAACCGTGTCACGGCTCAAGTCATTCGTGGTTTAAAACAAGGTGACAAAGTCGTCATTGCCGACGGTTCAGACACTAGTAATGATTCTGCAAAACGCAGTAATCGCGGCGGCCCAATGAGAATGTAATCATGAGTCAAAATCAAACTCCTCTACTTGAGGTCAAGGATCTGACTCGTGAATTCCCTGCCGGCGAAAGCACAGTCCAGATCCTAAAAGGAATTAATCTTGAGATTTATCCGGGCGAACTTGTTGCGATTGTCGGTCAGTCCGGTTCAGGTAAATCTACCTTAATGAACATTTTGGGCTGTTTAGACCAACCCACCAATGGTAGTTATAAGGTCAAAGGATGCGAAACACGTGAGCTCGAACCCGATGATCTTGCCCAATTACGTCGTGAATATTTTGGTTTTATCTTCCAGCGTTACCATCTCCTTGGTGATTTAAATGCTGCAGGTAACGTTGAAGTGCCTGCCATTTATGCCGGCGAAGATGCGACCGAACGCAATACACGTGCAAAACAATTGCTGACAGACTTAGGTTTAGGCGATAAAACCCAAAACCGTCCGAGTCAGTTGTCGGGTGGTCAACAACAACGCGTATCGATTGCCCGTGCCTTAATGAATGGTGGTGATGTTATTCTTGCCGATGAGCCGACAGGTGCACTCGATAAGAATAGTGGTATTGAAGTGATGCGCATTTTGCGTGAACTGAATGCCAAAGGTCATACTATTATTTTGGTCACACACGATCACAATGTGGCCAAAAATGCGACACGGATTATTGAGATCAGTGACGGTAATATTATTTCTGATCTACCCAATGTTCCTGAAACAGATGATGAGCCTTTAGAAAAGCAACAGCTTGCACCTTCTACACAGAAGAAAACTTCAAGTTGGCGCTCTGCCGTTGACCGCCTAGGTGAAGCATTCCGTATGGCAATCCTGGCGATGAATGCACATCGTATGCGGACTTTCTTGACTATGCTCGGCATCATCATCGGGATTGCATCAGTGGTTTCCGTGGTTGCGCTGGGCAATGGGTCACAAAAACAAATCCTTGAAAACATCAGCAGTCTTGGCACCAATACCATTACGGTCTATCAAGGTCGTGGTTTTGGTGATAATTCCAGATCATCGCAAACAAAAACCTTGATTCCTGCGGATGCGACTGCCCTATCAGAGCAGCCTTATGTCGATGGCGTCAGTCCTTCGGTCAATTCATCTGTCACAGCACGTTTTAAAGATATAGAAGCTTCGACCACGGTGAATGGCGTGAGTGAAGATTTCTTCTATGTCAGAGGAATGAACTTCGCTTCTGGTCAGCCCTTTGATAAAGAAAGCGTGACTGAACAAGCGCAAGATGTGGTGATTGATAACAACACCAAAAACACCTTCTTTGCCGATGGCACCAATCCTGTCGGCCAAGTGATTCTATTGGGTAGTGTGCCGAGCCGTATCATTGGCGTGATCGAAGAACAAAAAAGCATGATGGGCAATTCAGACAGTCTGAATGTGTATTTGCCGTATTCAACGGTCATGAGTCGTATGTTAGGTCAATCCAATGTGCGAAGTATTATTGTCCGTATTAAAGATGAGTACCCGAGTGCTGCTGCTGAAAACGCTATCTTAAATTTGTTGGTTCAGCGTCATGGTGCGCAAGATGTCTTTACCCAAAACTCCGATAGTATCCGTGAAACCATTCAGCAAACCACACAAACCATGACTTTACTGGTGTCAGCGATTGCGGTGATTTCATTGATCGTCGGCGGTATTGGCGTGATGAACATTATGTTGGTTTCGGTGACTGAGCGTACTCAAGAAATTGGAGTGCGTATGGCCGTAGGCGCACGTCAAAGTGACATTCTGCAGCAGTTCCTGATTGAAGCTGTATTGGTGTGTATTTTAGGTGGTGTACTCGGTGTCATGCTTTCTCTTGGGATTGGACAATTAATTAGTCATTTTGCTGGCGATACCTTCCAAATGGCCTATTCAACGACGTCAATTATTGCCGCTTTTGTCTGCTCAAGTATGATTGGTATTGTGTTTGGCTTTATTCCTGCACGTAATGCCGCACAGCTTAACCCTGTCGATGCGCTTTCTCGCGAATAAGGAAATAATGATGCAAATGACGTTAACTAAACTTGCAAGTGCCTTCATTCTCGGAAGTAGCTTAGTCGGCTGTGCCGCTGTGGTTAAGACGCCTTATGAAGCCCCTGCAACACAAATCCCGACGCAATTTCAAAATGCGAAAGCCATGAGTCAGCAAGTTCATGCCGATACTTATGCTGACCAATGGTGGACATTGTTTAATGATGCTCAATTAAACCAGTTGGTGAATCAAGTTTTAGCGGCCAATACAGACCTTGCTGTAGCAGGTATTAATTTACAGCAAGCTCGACTACAAGCAGGTTTGGCTGAAAATAAACAAGGGCCACGCGTGAGTTCAAGTGTTTCAACTGGACATAACTTTGACCTTAACTCAGGTGATGACTCATCAAAAGGTGTATCACTCAGTGGTGGCGTTAGTTATGAAGTAGATTTATTTGGTCGCTTGGCCAGCCAGACAGAGGCAGCAAAATGGGAAGCTTTAGCAACTGAACAAGACCTGCAAGCCACTGCTCAAAGCTTGATTGCGACAACAGCAAACCTATATTGGCAACTTGGCTATTTAAATGAGCGCTACAGTATTGCGCAGCAAAACTTAGCCAGTACGCAAAAAACCTATGACTTGGTCAAGGTGCAATATAAAGCTGGCGCTGTGTCAGGTTTAGATCTAACGCAAGCGGAACAGTCGGTCCAAAGTCAAAAAGCGACCTTAAGCCAAATTGCCCAACAAAAAGTGGAAACACGTACTGCATTGGCTGTGTTATTGCATCAACCTGTGCAACAACTGAATATTTCAGAGCCGCAGCGTTTACCTCGAATTGCATTACCGACGATTGCAGCAGGTTTACCTGCCGAGTTGTTGTCTCGCCGTCCAGATTTACAAGCGAGCGAATTAAGATTACGTAAAGCTTTGGCAAATAAAGATGCAACGAAAGCCAGTTACTATCCTTCAATCAGTTTAACTGGCAGTTTAGGTTCGAGTAGTACGTCTTTGAGTAATTTATTACAAAACCCTGCTTTGGCTTTGGGTGCAAGTTTGAGTTTACCTTTCTTGCAATATAACGATATGAAGAAAGACCTCGCGATTAGTGATTTAGATTATGAAAAATCTATTATTCAATATCGTCAGACCTTGTATCAGGCTTTTGCCGATGTGGAAAATGCACTATCCAATCGTACTGAGTTAAACCAACAAGTTGCTTTGCAAGAGCGTAATGTACAGCTTGCAGAGAAGACTGAACATTTAACAGAAGTACGTTATCGTTATGGTGCCATTGCGTTGAAAAACTTGCTTGATGCACAGGAAACCACACGTAATGCCCGACTGTCTTTGGTTCAGACCAAGCAAAATCAATACAATGCTTATGTGACCTTGATGCAGGCTTTGGGTGGTAGTCCGATTCAGCAGTTGCCTTAAGTTTTAGATGAACTTTGTTTCACTTGCCGCTTGAATCCGCTCACTTGACATCCTCCCTGACCTAAAGGACAGGGATTCCTACAGCTAGACGCTTATGCCCAAGCGCAAGAATGTTCTTTGCAGCATTAATGTCCCGATCATTTAGACTGAGACATTTTTCATTACTGCACTGCCATTCTCTTATTCGCAAATCTATCCTACCTTTCGGACTACTTGCGGTGATCTCACCGCAACACGAACAGATTTGGGAGGTGAAACTCTCATTGACTTCCTCAAACAATACGCCTGCGTTCTCGCATTTATACTTGAGCATTGTTTTTAGTGCCGAAAATCCTGTGTCTAAGACAGATTTCGCCATTTTAGTTTTTACGAGTCTCTTGGCACTGAGATCACCAACAACAATCAGTGCATTTTCCTTAACAAGCATGGTGCTTGCTTTGTGCAAATGATCTTTACGACAATTTGCAATCTTAGCGTGTAATGCACGTACACGCTTCTTGTTGTTTGCTCGTTGAGCAATAGCTAGTTTCTGTTCATATTTTCGATAGAACTTAGGATTTGAAATCACTGTGCCATCTGAACAGGTAGCAAGATCTTTTAATCCTAGATCAATACCTATGGCTTTAGTTGAAGTCGGTTTATCTTGCTTTGCTGTATTTACCACAAGGCACACATACCAACGCCCACGGCTATCCTCAACAAATGAGCCTGTTCTAACGCTGTATTTGCTTAAGCCGTAGCTATCCCAAATTTTGAATTGATGTTTACCATATTGAACATATCCATCAGCGTATTTGATCGCTACTTTCTTAAACGGTATCCATCCAAGTGATCTTCTTGCAGATTTCTTGTTACTCACACGCCATTTAAGTTTGGCTTTTTTGAACTGCTTTCTGCGTGTGACTAATTCTTCGGTGACAGCCTGAATGGTTTGGCTGTGCAAATTAAGCAGTTTTGATGCGCCTTTGGTGTATTGAGCAATATCAAATGCAGATAGAAATCCACCTGTTCTTTTTAGGTGTTTAAAGCTTAAATCATTCACATAATTCCAAACAAAATTCACCTCAGATGCTAATTGAATCAGCACCTTTGCATGTTGGTCTTTTATGCGAAGTTTAAGTGTTTTCATGAGATTTACTGTAACAACAAACCTTTATTTAATATACGGCAGTGAGAATATTAACGACACAAAATGTCGTATCGCTTAGGCGATTTACTTATATCCATGCCTTAAAAGACATGGTTTTACGCTCGATTTGATAAAATATCAAAAGTATTGAACATTGACATACACCACATAACATTTTTAAATCACGGAATAATATTCAAAATGAAAAAAGCCACGATATACGTGGCTTTTTGAATCAAACAACCATTAGTCTTGTTTAGCAGCAAATTTTGCTTTTACATCTGCCGGAATTTGACGTTTTGAGCCTTTAACATCCACAGCAACAAAGGTAAATACCCCTTCAGTAACGCGTGTTGGATCACGTGAACTATCATGGCTATCCCAGACTTCAATTTGCATTTGAATAGAAGTATTGCCGACTTTTAAAATTTTCGTATACACACTAATGACATCGCCCACTTTTACAGGGACCAAAAATGTCATTTGGTTAATCGAAATGGTTGCACAACGTCCCTGACTAAAACGTTCTGCATGAATCGCACCGGCTAAGTCCATTTGTGACACAATCCAACCACCGAATACATCACCACTCCAGTTGGTGTCTGCGGGCATTGCGATGGTTTGTAGAGAAAGCGTTCCTTCAGGTTTTACATGAGTTTCTGACACTTTAGCTCCTAGTGCTGACTTATTGAGGTTGATTTAACTGCTGATTGAGCCACTGCTGTAACTCGCCAGCGCGCATGGCACCGCTTATTCTAGCAATTTCGGTGGTCTTATTCATCAAAACTAGGGTTGGAATACTGCGCACGTTAAATGCACCACTTAAACGTGGGTTCGCTTCCGTATCAATTTTAGCAAACACAACGCCAGGATTTGACTTTGCGACCTGCGCAAAATGCGGTGCCATCATCTTACATGGTCCGCACCATTCTGCCCATAAGTCAATCAGAACAGGGAGATCACTATGACTAATGAAATTGCTGAAGTTCTGTTCATTTAACTCAATTGGCGCCAAAGGAATCAATGCTAGATGGCATTGACCACAGGCTGGCCCCACATTTAACTTCTCTGCTGGTACGCGGTTTTTAGCACCACATTCAGGACATACAACGATCATTTAGCTGACTCCAATATGTTGATGTAAAAATTCTAATTGGGTTGCGATGGCTTTTTCAAACCATTGCCCATGATAAATATCAAAATGCTTCATTTCCCACTCATAATATTGCACATATGGCGCAATATTGGTCGCCGTTTCACGGCTTGATTCAATCGGGATTAAACTATCTTCTTTTGCAGCAATAAAAAGTACCGGCACATTAATTTTCCGTACATCCTGAATTGGACGATAACGCATTAACTTAAAAAATGCCCGAGCTGGAATTTCACCACTCCAATAATAATCTGGATGGACAATCGACAAATAACCCTCATAGCTATCTGGAGATTGTAAAAAGCATAATCGATGCGGATCGACCACGGGCAATGTCGTTGGACTCATCCCCACTTTGGATCCCATATAGTCCTGACTCGAAAGTTTCAGCGCTTTCGGCAGCTGCTGTAAGGGATACAGTTTGGAACTCTCTGCACCATCCACAAACGGAACTTGTACCATCACCGCTTTAATAGTTTTAATTTGAGCCGCCAAAGTAAGTACATACCCACCACTTAAATCCGTTCCCCATAGAATGATGCGCCGCGAATCAATCAACTTACGCTGCTGCATATGCTCAATCATGGTTTGCCAATCTTCAAGTTGAGCTTTGAGCTTGACCAACTCTCGAGGTCGACCTGTACTGCCGCCCCAATAACGATAATCAAACAACACGACCGCATAGCCTGCTTGAGCAAAACGTTTGGCATATTGGACTAATTTAAATTGGCGTAACGCAGCTAAACCATGCGCCATTAAAATCACAGCTGGTTTCTCAACAGCCTTAGGGCGATAAAAATCTGCGGCAATCACTTCTTGGCCGCTTTTTACATACAGTGGCTCTACTGTGTAGGCGTGCATACGCGCTCCGTTGCGTTATTTTATGGTTGTAATCGCTTATAAAAATTGAAGAACATTCAGCTCATGATTCAGCTTAATGCTATCATAAAGCATAAATCTATGAATTAAATTATGGAGTGACTCAATGAGCGAAAATGTTGGTTTTGCAGGTCAAATTGGCCCAGAGCATGTAGCACAAGTTGTTGAGAAAGGCTTTAAATCCATCATTAATAACCGTCCCGATATGGAAGGTGGTCCTGATCAACCGACGAGTGCTCAAATTGAAGAAGCTGCTCGCAGTGCGGGTTTAGATTATGTTCATCAACCTGTTGTCGCAGGCCAAATTTCTGAACTTGATGTGCGTAACTTTGCCAATCATTTTAATGAACTGCCAAAACCTGTTCTAATGTTCTGCCGTACAGGCAACCGTTCAAACAACCTGTACCAATTGGCAAAACAAATGGACCTCTTGGATGACTAAGTCATTCATTCAAAAAACGTTATTGGTTTTAGCTTTTACCTGTTTAACAACAGTATTTGCACAATCAAATAGTCAGGTCCTAAATAGCAAAGTCAGTGTTGCAGGACAGATGACTACTGATAAGTTTTCAAGTTTATTAAAACAATCTCAGTTTAAATCGGTGATTGTTAACCGTCCGGATGATGAACAAGGCAATGAGGTAACTGTGTTGCAGCTACGTAGCATTGCTGAAAAGTCGCATGTCAGCGTTGTGTATCAACCTGTGCTCAGCAGCAAAATTTCTCAAACAGACATACGAGAATTTGCAAAATACTATAATGAGCTTCCGAAACCCATTTTGATGATTTGTCGTAGCGGTTCTCGTTCGACAACTCTTTTCAATCAAGCTCAGGCTCAAGGTTTGCTCAATGAATAAATTTGTGTTTGCCGTTTTATTTACAACGTTGTTGCTAACAGGGTGTAATTCTATGAATGTATGTCCAACTGTTGGTGTAAGTGTCGGGACTGCACTTTGAATTGAACAGCCCCTCTAATAAAAAACAGCGCCGAAGCGCTGTTTTTTTTATTTACTTATTAAGGACAACCGCTCAGACCGTTCAGACCGTACGGACTTTTTAAGTTTGGACCAAAGGTACCATTTGAACTATAGTCAGTTGTTACTGATGGTAAGCCCAAACCATAGGTTGTACGTGTAGGTAAAGTTGCAACTTCAGACGATGCACCAATTTGTACATTTAACCATTGTGCATAAATTTTCGGATAACGAATTGTAAAGTCAAATTTACCATCCTTATCAGTCGTGTAAGTCGCTGTAGCTCCTTGACCTAGGAAAGTTGGCACCTTAACAGGAGTATTACCTACTGGCGTACCTTCCGGTGCTGCAGAACACGCTGCAATTGGATTCGTAGTTGGCTCGATAACCACATCATCCGATACATCATTTGGGGTACCCTTGTTGTCCATTGGAACACCATCATCATTGTAATAGATATTGGTATTTTTTGGATCCACATCATAATAGCTTTCGCCAGCTGCAACCCACTTAACTTTCGGGCTAGGTGATCCAATTTCAGGTGCTAATGCCCAAATATATTGACCTTTAAAATATGTAGTAGGCGTAATATCCATTTCTACTTTTTGATTAGCTAATGGTTTCCCATCAAAATCAACAACACTTACTGACAAGTTACGAGTGTAATAAACACCATCATTTGATACACCTATCTCAGTTGGATTAACCCCAATCACAATTGAAGCAACAGGATTTTCAACAGCTGCCTGTACGATATTAACCATACGGACTTGTGTTGCATCCATAAAGCCAGACTCTTTGAATGTAGCCGTTAAACGTAAATTATCATCATCAAAATCTACAGCTAAATACCCACTTGAACGAGAATTTTCATCAACTTTTACAGTAAAAGTTGCTTGACCATTAGCATTCGTCGTTAAACCTGAAGGTCCCTCAATAATCGCACCATTAATGAGCTGATCAATAACGGCCAACTCAACATATTGATTTGCTACACCACCGCCATTTTGATCTACAAGCGTCACTGTAACTTCTGTACTATCTTCACGTACATTTAACATCTGTTTATTTGTAGCAATGCGCAAACTATACTGACTAGGTTGTATCTGCGGTGGTAGTGCAATGTTTTTAAAAACCTCTAAACGCTGAATTTGTGTAGCAATTGCACCGGATTCATCTGTATGTGTTGCGGTTAACTCAATACCACTTGCTATTAATAAGTCTTCATCAACAGTATCTCCGTCTATTTCCACAGAGAAGAACGCATTACCATTTGAATCTGTCATCACAGATTGAGGCTTACTGGTATTGGTTGAATCACCACCACCTGGGTTTCCAATAATAATTGAAGCCGAGTTATTTGCAGCCAAAGTAACAAATTGATTTCTAACAGGCTGTCCATTAACATCTGTCAGTTGCACTGACACAATTGATCGATCGCCCTCAACATTCAAACGTCCTTTTGATGGTGTCAATTCAAGATTATTAGTATTAATCGCCTCATAAACTGTGAAATTAAGGAGTGCCTCTAATTTCTCACCTTTTGGATTCGTAATCGAACCTTTTACTTGCACACCAACGGTTAATAAAGCTTGCTTAGCAGCATCCGTTATTTCTTTTGGCAAAGTGATTGTTACTGGCACTTGACCATTTGCCGAAGTTAATACTGAGTCGGCACTGAGTTTAACACCTGCTGCTAGTGCTTCATTATTTAATGTTAGATTAACTGGATAGCCTGTATTTGCACCCAACTCATCTTTTACTGCAACTTGTAACTGGTAAGATTTTCCTAGCTCTAAGCTAGAATTATCTGATGTCAAACGTAAGTTCACAGAATCCTTAGGAATCGCAACCTGAATGGTTCCGGTTTGCTGGATACGGTCGCCATTACTTGGACTCGTACCAACAACAGCAAATGTAATGCCATTTTTAATTAGGCTTGCATCATATTTACCTTCTGACACACTCACTGTGAACTCAGCTTCACCTTTACTATTCGTTTTTAAAGTAGTATCTGATAGTGAAACACGAGAACCTGCTAGTGTAGAAAGCGCAATGGAAAGCGAAGTATTTGGAATTAAGTTCCCATCGGTATCTTTTGCCTTAACCTTAACCTTAACCTCACCACCCAGTACAGAAACAGTTTGCATATCATATTCAAGCGTAAGATTTGCAAGACTTGGCAACACAACAACAGGAGCACTTACATCAATTTTTCGAGTTAATGTATAAGTAGATCCATCTAGACGATTTCCACGTACAGCTACAGTAATACCATTCGCAACTAAATTAGCCGCTTCAGTTGCATTATTCGCTTTTACTTTTAAGCTAAATACTGCATTACCATTAGCATCAGTTGTAATCCCTGAAGCCGATGTAAGTGATACCCCATTACTCAATGCTGCATCATTAAGCCCCAAACCAACTTTTTGATTTGCAAATGCCTTACCATCTGTACCAATTGCTTTAACGGTAACTCGTAAAGTTTGTTCAGTAGCACCTGATGAAACAATTATCGCACCTGGCATTTGAACATCTAGATAGTCTAAATCTACTTTATTTTGTTCTGTTGGCGCTTTAAAGTTTAACGTGATTGATTGTTGCGCACTGCTCACTGAACCAGCAGTTGCAGTCAAAACAATACCATTTTTTAACAACTCTAACTGACGATTACGATTCGCATTATTTACTTTGGGGCTTAGGAAGTAAACATATACAAAATGTATGGTAACTTCCTAATATGAAAAGTAAAAATAGATACTATTCTCGTTCTAAAATCAGTGAAGCGAAATTCCGGTCGATTATTCGCTTTTTTGCCATGGATTTTACTGCCACC
>NZ_JBLZXR010000114.1:0-5040 GCF_050285345.1 Acinetobacter sp. | reverse complement strand
AACCTCTTTGCGCTGATGGTAGTGTGGGGTTACCCATGTGAGAGTAAGTCATCGCCAGCTCATTATTCAAATCCCCCCTGACTCAAAGCGAGCAGGGGGATTTTTTTATGCTTAAAAAAAGAAAATAAAGAAAATTATTAGAGAAAATTGTGAGTAGTCACTAAAATAAATATAAAAATTCAAATTTGTAAGGAACTGCAATGAACAATATAGCCAAATCCTAAAAACTATAGAACAATAGAGATAAGGGAGGCGAGGATGTCAACAGTGTTGGTATTACTTCCCTTATTGCAGTTGGGTTGACACTTTGGAGATTACGTCGTATTTCGTAGCAAAGTAATGTTGAAGTGAAGGTTTAAAATAGATTTACACAGTTTAATTGAACGATGATTTATCCAGCTATATTTTAATTTTGATCAAAATACTGAGCCTTGCCTGTGTGCCTAAACTTTTCTTTATGTTATAAATATCTTTATAGGCATGTTTTTTGCTTAATTATATTAAGGAAAGCGTATGAAATTATCTGTTGGATTGAAGGTTGCGAACAGCCTTTCGTTGACTCCTCAATTGCAGCAGGCAATTCGACTTTTACAACTATCAAGTTTGGAGCTTGAACAGGAAATTCAAATCCAACTTGATAGTAATCCGTTGCTCGAAAAAGTTGAAGAGCAAAACTCTGTTGAAAGTTTAAATAATTTACAAGAACAAGAGCGTGATAATAAAGATTTAACCAGAGAATTAAATGCGGATCATCTGCCTGATGAACTTCCTGTTGATACTGAATGGGAAGATGTCTATACCCATCAACCGACGAGTTTGGGCGCAGCAGAATTTGAAGAGCGTGAGGATAATCGTCAAGGACATCAAAGTTTACAAGAACACATGCTTGAGCAAGTGAATCTTCTACATTTTTCATTGGTGGATAAATTAATTGCCCATTGCATTATTGACTCATTGAATGAAAAAGGTTTCTTAGATGGCACAATCAATGAAATCACACAATCGGTTCAACACCTTTTAGAGTCAATGGATTATGAGGATGAAGTCGAGGATGATGAAGTTCTGGTCGTACTCAAGCATATTCAGCATCTTGATCCAGTTGGGGTTGGATCGCGGAATTTAGCTGAATGCTTAATGGTTCAAGTTGAGAGCCTGTCCGAAGACGTTCCAAATCGAAATGAAGCAATTTTATTATTAAAAAATTACGAATTATTAATTACCAATGAACTACCGAAACTGATTAAACAAACAGGTCTTAATACCGATCAACTGAAACAAGCCATTGCATTATTAAAGACTTTAAAAGCACATCCGGGTCAGGAATTTGAAAATAAAGATTCAGATTATCAAATTCCTGACGTTGTGGTGATGAAGAAAAATGAACATTGGTTGGTACAGCTCAATCCAGATGTGATGCCTAAGCTACGGGTCAATTCGTTTTATGCCAATATGATTAAGCGTGCAGATCAGAGTGATGACAATCAATATTTGCGTAACCAAATGCTTGAAGCGAAAAACTTTATTAAAAGTATTGATGAACGGCATAAAACCTTATTAAAAGTCGCAACTTGTATTGTTGAACATCAACGAGCTTTCTTTGAACAAGGTCCAGAAGCGATGAAACCTTTGGTCTTGCGTGAGATTGCAGAGGAAGTGGAGCTCCATGAATCCACGGTTTCACGTGTGACAACCAATAAATATATGCTGACACCTCGTGGTTTATTTGAACTGAAATATTTCTTTTCCAGTCATGTGGGAACCTCAACAGGCGGCGAAGCATCCTCGACAGCCATTCGTGCAAAAATTAAAAAGCTAATTGCTGAAGAAAATGTTAAAAAACCTTTATCTGACAATGCGATAGCAGTTTTACTCAATGCCGAAGGCATTGATATTGCACGACGAACCGTGGCGAAATATCGAGAGTCGTTACATATTCCGTCATCTTCTGAGCGAAAAGTAT
This sequence comes from Acinetobacter sp., assembly GCF_050285345.1. Taxonomy (GTDB): domain Bacteria; phylum Pseudomonadota; class Gammaproteobacteria; order Pseudomonadales; family Moraxellaceae; genus Acinetobacter. The sequence continues at coordinate 3,080 of NZ_JBLZXR010000114.1, read as the reverse complement.
TGATCTGATTTTGAAAATCTGAGTATTCTAGAGATTCATTATGACGAAATAATGAATCTCTTTTTTATTTTAAGGAATGGTCGAAATGATCTGATGAATTTTAAATGTGCTTTGCATATTAAGTTGGATGATTTGACTTGAACTTATCTAGTCCTGAAAGAAGGTGAGGGATAGAATTATGCAGATTACAATTCGTGGCCATCATTTAACCATTACACCAGCAATAGAAGAAAATATTCGTCTTAAGTTTGCCGACATGACCAAGCATTTAGATCAGGTCAATAGTATGCAGGTCAAACTGACCAAAGATCATCAAATAGATAAGCGCTCAAGAAAAGGTAGTGATAATCATATTGCCGAAGCTATTATTCGTTTGCCAGGAACGGAACTTTTTGCACAGGCTTGTGCGGATGATATGTATACCTCAATCAAAAAACTGTCTGAAAAACTCAAAAAACAATTAGATAAGCACCGTAAAATGCAGCTGATTTATACGCCATTAGCCGTTTAGTTCGATCTTTGTACCAAAAGAGGTTTTTTATAACCTCTTTTTTTTATATATATAATGTATGCGACTAATGAATTATTTTTGATATTTATAGTAAAATGATGGGTTTTACACCGTTAGTCCTATATGGGGTCTTGTGATGAATAGTGAACAGCTCACTGAAATTTTAAAAGCGGCTTTTCCTGAAGCTGAGGTTGCAGTTAGTGGGCAAGGCGGCAAATTTGATCTACGCATTGTCGATGATCAATTTGAAGGCAAACGTCCTGTTGCTCGTCAACAATCTGTTTATGCACCTTTGAACTCCTACATTGCCAGCGGTGAAGTGCATGCGGTTACAATCCGTGCAATGACCAAAGAAGAATGGCGCAAAGCAAGCTTATTCGGAGCTTAATAATTAATGGATAAATTTCTGATTCAGGGTGGTACGAAGCTCGAAGGTGAAGTTCGCATTTCAGGTGCGAAAAATGCGGCTTTGCCCTTACTTGCGGCAACGATTCTTGCAGATACACCGATTACATTAACGAATGTTCCAAATTTAAAAGACGTTAATACCTTAGTAAAATTAATCGCCGGACTTGGCGTACAAATTAGTTATGAAGGCGACACGGTAAAAGCAGACACCTCGACGCTAGATAATCAATTTGCACCCTACGAACTGGTGAAAACCATGCGTGCATCTATTTTGGTGCTCGGTCCTTTATTGGCGCGCTATGGTAGTGCAAAGGTTTCACTGCCAGGTGGTTGCGCGATTGGTTCGCGTCCTGTCGATCAACACTTAAAAGCTTTAGAAGCTTTAGGTGCTGAAATTGAAGTTGAAGCTGGTTATGTACATGCCAAAGTTGATGGTCGTTTAAAAGGCGGCGAAGTTGTCTTTGATATGGTGACTGTAGGCGGTACAGAAAATATTTTAACTGCTGCGGTTCTTGCAGATGGTGTGACCACGATTCGTAATGCGGCCCGTGAACCTGAAATTACTGACCTTGCACAAATGTTGATTAAAATGGGTGCAAAAATTGAAGGTTTAGATACAGATACACTCGTGGTTACGGGTGTTGAAAGTCTACATGGCTGTGAATATGCTGTTGTGGCTGACCGTATTGAAACGGGGTCATATCTTGCTGCTGCGGCAATTACCGGTGGTAAAATTAAAACCACGCACACAGATCCAAATTTATTAGAATCTGTATTAGATAAATTTGAAGAGATGGGTGCAGAAGTCACTCGTGGTGAAGATTGGATTGAGCTGGATATGCAGGGCAAACGTCCCAAAGCAGTTAGTTTCCAAACCTTGCCACACCCAGATTTTCCAACAGATATGCAAGCACAGCTGATGGCTGTCAATGCGATTGGCCGTGGTTTTGCCACAATTTCAGAAACGATTTTTGAAAATCGTTTCATGCACGTACCTGAATTAGCCCGTATGGGTGCAAATATTCAGGTTGAAGGCAATGATGCAGTCGTGACTGGCGTAGAAAAACTTTCTGCAGCGCCAGTAATGGCAACAGATTTGCGCGCTTCTTTCTCATTGGTTCTTGCAGCACTTGCCGCTGATGGGGAAACATTGATTGACCGTATTTACCATATTGACCGCGGTTATGAAGATGTTGAAGCAAAGTTACAAGGTTTAGGTGCCCAAATTAAGCGAGTAAGTTAATGAGCGATATGAGAAACGATGATCCAAATTTTGACGTAATGGGCAATTTTGATCATGGTTTAACTTTAGCATTAAGTAAGGGACGTATCTTAAAAGAAACATTGCCATTGCTGGAAACAGCGGGCATTAACTTATTGGAAGATCCGGATAAATCTCGTAAGTTAATTTTTCCAACCACTCATAAGCAGGTTCGTATTTTAATTTTACGTGCCTCTGATGTACCAACTTATGTTGAAAATGGTGCAGCAGATATTGGAGTGGCGGGTAAAGATGTGTTGATGGAGCATGGTGCGCAAAATGTCTATGAGCCATTGGACTTGAAAATTGCCAACTGTAAGTTAATGACTGCAGGTAAGGTCGGAATGGTTCGTCCAAATGGTCGGTTAAAAATTGCGACTAAATACGTGAACTTAACGCGTCAATACTATGCAAGCCTTGGCGAGCAAGTAGATGTGATTAAACTTTACGGTTCGATGGAGCTAGCACCATTGGTGGGTTTAGGGGATTACATTGTCGATGTGGTTGACACTGGTAATACCTTACGTGCCAATGGCTTAGAGCCACTTGAAGAAATTTGTAAGGTATCTTCACGTTTAATCGTCAACAAGGCGAGCTTTAAACGTAAACAAACTTTGTTGAATCCGATTCTTGCCCAGCTTGAAAAAGCCGTCGAAGAGCGCGAAGCGAAGAAATAATTTTTGCTATTCGCTAGATGATTTTAAATAAATAACCGTCCGTGAGGGCGGTTTTTTATGTTCAAGTGATATTACGTTTAATGGTTGTTATTGGGTCGAAATACAATAGGATTGAATCTGAGTCAGTTGGTTTTCGGCATTGCCGTATGTACTAGCTCAAATCCGATCTGACAGTTACCCATTTTTTAGTGTGCCTGTCAGGTTAAATTTGGGCTAAATTTTT